>JBEPXB010000438.1:713-3372 GCA_041642135.1 Halobacteriales archaeon
CTCGACGCGACCGACGAGGACGTCGCGGCCGACGGCGCCGCCGTCGAGACGGCGGAGGTCGTCGAGGGCGCCGTCGAGCGCGAGCGCGAGCGGGTCCGGACGCTGCTGGAGCGCGACGGTCGCAACCACGCCGAGATCAGGGCGAAGCTCCAGCGGGCGATGACCCGCCACGTCAACGTCTTCCGGCGCGAGGCGAACCTCAAGGACGCCCTGGAGATCATCCGGGAGTGCCGCGAGGAGTACCGGGACGTCGCCGTCAGCGACCCCTCGCGGACGTTCAACACCGACCTCATCCACACCGTCGAGACCCGGAACCTCATCGACGTCGCCGAGACCATCACGCTGGGCGCGCTCGCACGCGACGAGTTCCGCGGCGCCCACTGGCGCGAGGCACACCAGGAGCGCAAGGACGACGAGTGGCTCAAGCACACGATGATCGCCTGGAACGACGGCCAGCCGGAACTCTACTACAAGCCCGTCGTCCTGGAGGGCGAGGAGAAGACCTACGAGCCGAAGGTTCGCTCCTACTGAACCTCTTTTGGCCCGGGGGTCCGCGGACCCCCGGGCCAAACCCGTTCGTGCCAAAAGCGCCCCTCGGCGCCGCAGGCGCCTCAGGGCGGGTGAAACGCCTCGTTCGCGCTCGCTCGGCGTACAGTAGTATTTCAGCAGGAGCCGCCCGTCGGCGTCGTCGAACCCACCCCGCAAGGTCCGGTCTCGCCGGAGTCACTACGGCGCGAGTATCTCGGCGTACCCCGGGGAAGTCGTCCGTTCGTCCGCCGCGAGGCACGAACACGCCGTCACCGGGCGTGCGATTCATGGTCCTTCCACGCCGGTGAGCGGTATGAGTGCACAGCGGGACGCGCCGATCCGCGTCCTGGCGGTCGTATCCGGGGAGCGACGCGAGCAGGTGGTGGGGTCACTCGAATCGGACGGGATGCGGGTGGAATCGGTCGAGAACCCGGTAGAGGGGCTCTCGACGCTGAGCGAGCGGCCGTTCGACGCGGTGGTCTGCAGCGCGCACCTCCCGGACGACGACGGGCTCTCGTTCCTCCGCGAGGTCCGAACGTTCGACGGGGACCTCCCGGTGGTGGTGCTGACGGCCGATGCCCGGGTCGGCGAGGCGTTCGCGGCCGGGGCGACCGACTGTGTCCCGCCGGCCTCGGAGGGACGGCAGTTCGACCGCCTACCGGCACGGCTCCGGAGCGTCGTCGCGTGGCGAGGCGAGGCGGGAGAGCGCTCGCGGGCAGCCATCACCGAGGCGCTGAAACAGCGGGCCATCGACGAGGCGCCCGTCGGTATCACCATCTCCGATCCCGCGCTCCCGGACAACCCGATGGTCTACGTCAACGAGTCGTACATGGAGATGACGGGCTACGACCGCCCGGAGGCGCTCGGACGGAACTGCCGGTTCCTCCAGGGTGCCGGGAGCGACCCGGACACCGTCGCCGCGATGCGCGAGGCCGTCGAGACGGAGTCACCAGTGTCGGTCGAACTCGTCAACTACCGGAAGGACGGGAGTTCGTTCTGGAACCGGGTGGACCTCGCCCCGGTCCACGGGGAGGACGGCGGCGTCACCCACTTCGTCGGGTTCCAGACGGACATCACCGCGCGGAAGCGGGCGGAGGCGGCCGCCCAGCGGTACGCCACCGAGGCTTCGCGGGAGAGCGAGCGGCTCGAACACCTCCTCGAGCGGACCGAGGGGATCCTCCAGGACGTGACGTCGACGCTCGTCCAGGCCGAGACGCGCGACGAGATCGAGACCAGGGTCTGCGACCGGCTCGTCGCGACGAGTCCCTACGTCGCCGCCTGGATAGGCGACGTCACCGTCGCCTCCGGCGTCGTCGTCCCCCGGGTTCGGGCCGGGACGGACGCCGAGGCGTTCTCGTCGCTGGCGATCGAACTCGACGGACCGGAGGCCGCCGACCCGACGGCCCGGGCCGCCGCGACGGGAAGCGTCCAGCTCGCCCGCGCCGAGTCCGGCGGGGAGCTTCACCCGGGCTCGAGCGGGCTCCCCGACTCCCTTCGAGCGATAGCGGCCATCCCCATCGCTCACCGGGAGACGCTCTACGGCGTGCTGAACGTCTACTCCGACGACGCCGCGGCCCTCGACGAGGACGAGGAGGCGGTGCTCTCCCTGCTGGGTCGGGCCGTGGGGGCCGCGATCAGTGCGTTCGAGGGTCGTCGAGCCCTCCTCGGGAGCGAGGTGGTCGAACTCGAGGTCGGCATCGGGGACCCCTCGATCGGGTTCATCGACCTGGCGGCCCGGGCGGGCTGTCGGGTGGTCTACGAGGGGTCGGTCTCCCGCGACGACGGCTCGGTCCTCGTGTTCGTGACCGTCGATCCGGACGGTCGGGGGGTCGAGGCCGTGCTCGACGACCTCGCCGACGTCGACCGGGCGGAACGCATCACCGGGCACGAGGGGGCGGGTCTCTACGAACTCCACTGTCCGAGCGGGTCACTCGTCACCCGGGTCGCGGACGCCGGGGGGCGGATCCGCCGTCTGGAGGCGGAGGGGGAGTCGCTCGAACTCGTCGTCGACGTCGCGGACCGGCCCACCGCCCGGTCGCTCTTTGCCTCCCTCCGGGACGCGTACCGCGAGGTCGAACTGCTCGGCTCCCACGAGCGCGAACGGCGCCCGAGCACCCGCGAGGGGTTCCTG
>JBEPXB010000439.1:0-3361 GCA_041642135.1 Halobacteriales archaeon
AGGCCGTGCTCCGCTCCGACCGCCGAGAGCGACTCGACGAACGCGCCCGTGTCGGGGAACCGCTCGCCGCCGACCTCGACGCGACCCTCGACCAGTTCCATACCGCCCTCTTTATCCGGTAGTCCCCTACCCCTGTCGGTTCGGCTCGACGTCTCCAGGGTGTGGCGGAGGACATCGACGTGATCGTGGAGCCGTTCGACGGCGCGACCACGACCGGCCTCGACGAGATCGACAGTCCGTTGCTGGAGGAGTAGCCGTCCGGAGTGCTGTCCCGGCCGCTGGATGCCTGTCCTCTACGGATCGAGCGGCCACAGCCGATCCCCCGAAAGGGACGCGAACGTCGGTTCTACACCCCAGGGACGCCGAACGCGCCGATCCCGAGCCCCAGGACCGAGTTCACGACCAGCAGTATGACGAGGGCGGATATCCAGGCGCCGAGCCCGATGATCGCGGCCTTGACCCACCCGCCGGGGTACCGCCAGTTGATGACGCCGATCCACACGACCAGCGCGACGAGCGGCCCGATGATCGGGATCCACGACGTCAGCGCCCAGGCGATCGCGCCGACGAGCGCGGTGACGACGGCGTGCCCGTAGTCGTCGACGTCCGCGACGAGGCGGGCGCTGACATAGATGGCGAGACCGCCGATCAGCAGTGCGACGAAGAACGCGACGAGCGAGCCGACGAACGGTACTGCCATACCACCCCGGACCGCCCCCGGGAACCTATACCTGCTGGCCCCGACCTCGATCCCCCGGGCGAGAGGACGACCGTTCGCCGACGACCGTATCAGAAGTCGCCGAACGTCGCCTGGTCCTCCTCTTCGCTCGCGCCATCGCCGCCCCGCTCGACCGCGGGCGCCTCCGCCGGCCGCGCCGACTCGTCGACGTCCACGTCGTCCATCGAGGGGTTCTGGTGGCCCGCGTTCTCCAGCACCGACTCGGCGGTACTCCGTCGGCCCCGGAGCGCCCCCAGCACCACGGACTTCTCCGCCTCCCGGAGGTCCGCCCGGGTCTCGATGTCGGCGGCGAACAGCCGCCTGGCGCGCTTGCGGCCGACGCCACGGACGCCGGCGAGGTCGAGCAGTTCCTCGCGGACGCCGTACTGCACGCGCTTTTTCGCCCGGCGGACCGCCGTGACGCTCCCGAGGTCGAGCTCCGCCGCCAGGGATTCGGCCGCGCCCAGCAGCCACTCGGCGGTGTCGACCTTCCCGCGGATGTCGCCGGGGCCGACGCCGTAGCGTTCGGTGATCCGGTCCTCGTCGACCTCGTCCGCCCAGTCCTCGAGCAGTTTCGCCGTCTTCAGGGCGGAGAGCCAGTCCTCGAACCGCTCGTCCTCGAACTCGCTCGGCATCGCGCCCAGGAACTCCGACTCGCGCTCGTAGGCCTCCATCGCCAGGTCCTCGCGTTCGCCAGACCGGAGGTAGAGCTGGTACATGTCCGGCGTGCGCGAGACGAGGTGGTAGAGCCCGAGTGCGGTCGGTTCCCGGCCCTTCTCGCCCGCGCCACGGAGGCCGTCGACGATCTCGGCGGCGCTCATGGGGTCGAGGTAGAGCCGCGAGACGGTGTGGCCCAGTCCCGTGGCCTGGAGGCCGTCGCCGTCCCGCTCGAGGAAGCCGTTCGCCTCCAGGTAGCCGAGGACGTCGTCGGCGACCCGTTCCAGTCTCCCCGACTCGTCGGTCTGTGAGGCGTAGAGCGTCTGTTCGAGGAACTCCAGTAGGGCGGAGCGCGAGGCGGCGAACCCGCTCGCTATCGTGGCGAGGACGTGGGTCCGCATCGCCGGTTCGGCCGCCAGTTTCGACCGAACGGGTTCAGGCTGGGCCCACACGTACCGGTCGAACAGCTCGTCGAGTTCGTCGTGGGCGTTCGCCAGCAGCACCGCCTCGCCGTACGGGTCCATCCCCGGACGGCCCGCTCTGCCCATCATCTGGTGGACCTCGAGCACCGAGAGAGGCGCCATCCCTCCCTCGGCGCTGTCGTAGCGCCGCCAGTCGCGCACCACGACGCGCCGCGAGGGGGTGTTCACGCCCGCCGCGAGCGTCGGCGTCGCACAGACGCACTTGACCAGACGGTCGCGGAAGGCGTCCTCGACGGCCGACCGGTGCCCCGGCGCACAGCCGGCGTGGTGGAACGCCGCACCCTTCTCGACCGCGTCGGCGAGGTCCTCGCTCGTCTCCGTGTCGCTCACCGAGCGGATCTCCTCTGCCACCTCCCGCAACTGGGCGATCTCCTCGGCGTCGAGGTGCTTCGCGGTCGTGCTCGCCAGCCGTCGGGCGGCGGCCTCGGCGTTCCGACGGGAGTTGACGAACACCAGCGTCGAGCCGCCCTTCTCGACCACCTCCCCGTCCTCGTCGATCTCGTCCTGGAGCGTGTCCCGAACGATGGCGGCGGTGGGTTTCTCGCCGGACTTCACCCGGAGTTCCCGCTGGCTCCCGTCGTCGAAGTGGAGCGCCTGGCCGTAGTGGACGCCCTTGCGGAGGTCGATGGGCCGCCAGTCGGAGTCGACGAGACCCGCGTCGAGCCACTCGGCGAGCTCGTCGGCGTTGCCGATGGTCGCCGAGAGCGCCACCACCTGCAGGTCGGGGTTGATCCGCCGGAGCTTGGCGAGCGTGACCTCGAGCGTGGGACCCCGGTTCCGGTCGTCGACCAGGTGGACCTCGTCGGCGACGACGCAGTCGAGGCGGTCGATCCACGGTGCGCCGTTCCTGACCAGGGAATCGACCTTCTCGCTGGTCGCGACGACGATGTCCTTCTCGCCGAGCCAGCGCTCGTTTGACTCGTAGTTGCCCGTCGAGACCCCCACCTCGATCCCGTACTCCTCGAACGCCTCGAACTCGGCGCGCTTCTCGCTCGCCAGCGCCCGCAGCGGGACGATGTAGAGGGCCTTCCCGCCCGCGGCGACGCTCGCGAGCATCGCCAGTTCGGCCACGAGCGTCTTTCCCGAGGCCGTCGGGACGCTCGCGACGAGGCTCTCCCCGCGCGTGACGCCCTTCTCGACGGCCTCGGCCTGCGGCGGGTAGAGCGACTCGATCCCCTCCCCCGCGAGGTGCTCGGGGAGCCACTCGGGGACGCCGTCGACCTCCGAGAGTTGCATTATCCCGGGATAGGGCGGTTTCGGATTTAAACTGTCGTACTGTCCGTCGGTGCCGACATACGGTCGGTTGTAGTCCGTTACCGGTGATCACCGACCCAGACCTGGATGATCACCGGTACATCGTTACAACCGACCGTATCAGTCGCCGGGCGCCTCGGCACGGGTCGGGACCGGCGGGGCGGCGTTCGCGACGAGCAGACAGAGGATGCCACCGACCCCGCCGACGACGGCCACGCCGACGCCCGCGAGCTGGAGGGCGGATGCGAAC
>JBEPXB010000440.1:0-3347 GCA_041642135.1 Halobacteriales archaeon
ATCGCGGCCGAGCAGCGAAAAGCTCGCCGTCGCGCCCGCCTCGCGCAGCGTTTCCGACAGCCACCGGTAGTCCTCGCGTTCCCACTCCCCGAGGTTGTGGAACGACCTGGCCCGGAGCAGCCGCTCGGACCCGCCGCGGGCGATCACGTCGAAGTACGTCTTCACCTCGCGCCGCCTGAGTTCGGAGACCTCCTCCATCGGCCACCGGTCGGACGCCCGGGGACAAGAGCGTTCGCCACGCCCGTTGCGTTCGCGGGGCCCGTTCGGTCCGGTCGCCGGCTCGGATTCCCGCGGACCGACTCGAACCCCGGGGCCTGGCTCCGGACGGCTTTTGTCGGGGCGGTGAGTACGGGAGGCGTGGAACTGCACGTCCGCTACGAGGGCGACGACGACCCGGAGAAGTGTACCGCGCGCAAGCTCGCGCGGTTCGGCCTCGTCGAACTCCACCGCTCGGCGCGGGCGACCCCCCCGGGTATCGTGCTCGACCCGCACGCCGAGCGGGCGCTCTCGCCGGCGGACGCCCCCGGGGGCGGCGGTGGGGACCGCGAGTGGGGGCCGGACGTCCGGGACCGGCTGGTCGCGCTCGACTGCTCGTGGGAGACCGCCGAGGCCGAGGCGTTCCGGCTCTCCGGCCCACACCGCGCGCTCCCGTTCCTCGTCGCCAGTAACCCCGTCAGCTACGGGACGCCGTTCCGGCTCAACACCGCGGAGGCGTTCGCCGGCGCGCTGGCCATTCTCGGGCATCGCGAGCAGGCGGAGGAACTCCTCTCGAAGTTCCGGTGGGGGCACACGTTCCTCGAACTCAACGAGGAACCCCTCCGGCGGTACGCGGGGGCCGCGGACTCGACCGAGGTCGTCGCGATACAGGCGGAGTACCTCGACCGCGGGGAGTGAGGCTTCCGTCCGCGGTCGACGGCCACCCGATCCACCGACAACGGTTTTCGCCGGGCGGTCCATCCCCCGGTCGATGGTTCGCGTCCGCGACCTCTCGCCCGACGACGCGCCCGCGCTGACCGACCTCTACGGGGAGTACGGGTGGTGGGACGACCGCGAGGTCGAGAGCGTCCGTCGTGCGCTGGCCGGGACGGAGGTGGCCGTCGGCGTCGAGGACGGCGGCGACGGCGACGACCGGGACCTCGTCGCCTCGGCGCGGGTCCTGACCGACTTCACCTACTACGCGAACGTCTTCGACGTCGTCGTCGCCGCCGACCGGCGCGGCGAGGGGCTCGGCGAGACCCTGATGGAGGCGGTCGTCGACCATCCGGACCTCCGGTCCGTCGCCGGTCTCTCGCTGCTCTGTCGGCGGGGGCTCGTCCCGTTCTACGAGTCGGTCGGGTTCGAGCGCTACGACGCCGAGGTCGACGTCCCGGAGGGCGGTACGGAGGAACTCGTCAGGATGACCCACCGGACGGAGGGCTGAACCGGGGACGACCTCTCACTCGGCCTCCGTGCCCGACGACGGCTCGCCGATCACGATCGCGCCGACCGTCCGTGCGTACACGTCCATCTCGGCGCCCTTCTCGGAGTAGCGCGTCCCGACGACGGTCACGAGCCCGGCCTCCTCGAGCCTCGAGAGGTGGTAGCCGGCGTTCTGGAGGGAGGTCCCGACGCGGTCGGCGACCTCGGTCGTCGTCGCCGGCTCGCCGGAGAGTTCGGCCACGATCGACTGGGCGGTCCTCGACCGGAGCGCCTCGACGGTCGGTCCCGCGTCGTCCACGGGAAGGTACTGGACGTCGGGCTCCGGCTCGGGGAACCCGCTCGGACTCAGACGCTCTAGCGTCGACATCGTTGATCCGGAGTACCGGTCCCGGGACCAACAGCGGTGTGCCGCAGTGATTCGGTACGGTAGCGGTCGTCCCGTTCCCTCGTCCTCGTCGCGAACCTCCCGCGAGACCGCCCCGGATCGAGGTGGTGCTGGCGAACGAGGTCCGAACCGCACCGCCGCCGGCCTCGGTGCTCGAGGCGGCAGGCGTCGCGTTCGTGCCGTCGACGGCATAGTCCGTCCGGCACCCGTGGGTCGGGCGAGGGCCGGACCGTCAGCCCCAGCCGAGTCCCACCGGGTTCTCGATCTCCAGCGGGCTCCGCGCGAGGTCCGCCGGCGGCTCGGCCTCGTTGTAATCGGAGGGGGCGACGTCGTTCGGCGTCGCCGGGTAGAACAGCGAGGCGAGGACCTGCAGGTGGCTCCGTCCCGGTCCGAGTTCGTACTGACCACCGCCGTAGAGCGAGACGTCCCGGTCGAGGCAGTGCTCGATACACTCGAGCAGTGACTCGACGGTGCCGAACCGGGAGGGCTTGACGTTGAGCCACCGCGGCTCCACGGGGAGGGCCTCCACGTCCGAGAGGCCGTGGACGGGGGCGTCCCAGGAGAGGCGGTCGGCCTCGGGTTCGAGTATCGGCCGTGTCTCGTCGGTCCAGCGGGCGTCCTCGATGACGGCGTCGGGGAACGACTCGACGGTCCGGCGGTAGAGGTCGGGGTCCGCGGGGACGTCGACGCTCGTCCCCTCGTAGTAGCCCTTGAGGTCGGCGATGCGGACCCGGCCGGTGTCGGCGAGGTCGGCGAACAGAGCCTCGTCCCACTCCGGTTCGGGGTCGAGCTTGAACGCCGCGTCCGGGTCGACGCCCAGGATGGTGTCGATGCGGTCCATCGACTCGACGCGCGAGCTGACGACGAAGTTCACGGGGTCGTAGTCGCGGCCGAGGGCCGCTCCGAGGGTCGTGTCGGCCTGCCGGAGCGCGAGGTCGAGCCCCGCGCTCTCGACCGCCCACCGGCGGTAGTCCCGGGAGGTCTCGCGTTCGGGCGGCTCGGGCCAGAGGTCGACGCCGTCGAGGTGCTCGGAGAACTCGCCGAACGTCCACTCGCCGACGAACGCGTCGTCGAACGCGCCGTCGTCGTCGGCCGCCGCGAACGCGTCGTGGTCCCCCGTCTCGTAGGTCACGTCCTCCCCGGCACCGGTCGCGCCGAGGCCGGAGAGTCCGAGTTCGGTCGTCGCGCGGGTGAACTCCGGTCGGGGCGAGCGCTCGTGCCGACGGCGGTCGTGGCTCTCGACGACGAGGGGGAGATCCACGAGCCGGTCGTAGATGCTCATGATCGGGACAGGTCGGGGTCGGGGATAAGGGCTCCCGTGGCGACCGTACTCGGAACGTTTAACAGACGCGCAGGACTCCTTCGGGTATGGCGAGAAACGAGAAGGCGGAGGCCCGGATCCTGGAGAAGATGATCTGCATGCGGTGTAACGCCCGCAACCCGACGCGGGCGGAGCGCTGCCGGAAGTGCGGCTACGACAAGCTCCGGCCGAAGGCCAAGGAGCGGCGCGCGGCCTGACCCCGGTCTCTCCCGTCCTCTTCTT
>JBEPXB010000441.1:0-3344 GCA_041642135.1 Halobacteriales archaeon
TCATCGGCGTCTCCGGGATGGTCGACCCGGACCCGCTGCTCGTGGCGATGCGGTTCACCTTCGACAGCGTCCCGTGGCTGGCGCTGGCGGCGCTGGCCGCCTCCACCGGCCGGCTCCTCGACGGCCTGCTCGCCGAGGAGGGGATCGGCTCTTCGCTCCTGAACCTCCCGTTCGGCGTCGTCGCAGTCGGCCTCGTCGTCCGGGGGTTCTCCGCCTACTTCCTCGAACGCGGCGGGGAGGTCGGCCCGCTCACGGTGCCGGCGCTCGAACTCGGTCCGGTCTCCGTCGAGGGGATCACCTTCTCCGTCTGGACACGGCTCGCGCTGTTCGTCCTCTCGGGGATCCTCATCAGCCTCGTGGGGGTCCGCTTTGCCTCCTACGTCAGCGAGTCCGACGTCGAGGAGGGGCTCTCGGAGCCGTAACCTCTCGTCGTCCCGCTTGTGCCCGTCGCCATCGCCCGTCCACACCCGTCGACGTCGTCCCATCCCTCCCCGGTCCGGTCGTCCGAGCGACTCAGAGCGGGAACCGCCGTTCCGTCTCGCTCTCGACGGCCGCAGGCGGTATCTCGCGGCCGCCCACCTCGACGGTCTCGCCGGCGGCCAGCCGCCCGAACGCCGGGCCCTCCGGGATCCCGAGTTTCCGGGCCTTCTCGGGGTCGAACCCGCTGGTCCGTGCGACCGCCACGCCGTCCTCGCGCTCGACCGAGTCGTACTTCCCGCGGAGGACCTCCAGCAGGTCGTCGACGACCGCCTCGCGGTCGGTCGGGTCGGCGAACGCCGCCCGCCCGTCCGGGACGGTCCCGCCCTCGGTCGTCTCGAACGCGACCGTTCGGCCGGCCACCGCCTCGCGAACCCGCTCGCGGTCGACGCCGACCGCCTCCGCGAGCACGTCGGCGGGGAGCGGCACGGTCTCGAACGGGCCGTCGAACCCCTCGGCGGCCGCGCCGAACCGGAGTCCCTCCTCGACCGGCGAGAGCGTCTCCTCCGCCCGCTCGACGAGGGCGAGCGGGACGCCCGCCGTCTCGCGGAGCCACGTCTCGCTCACCACCTCGTAGCCCGCCGCCTCGACGGCCTCCCGGACGGGTGGTGAGTCGCCGGCACCGTCGAGCAGGGCGCGCGTCGCGGCCGAGCGCTCGAACGCCTCGGCGAGGAGCGCACGGTTCTCCGGGTCCCCGAGGTCGCCCATCGCCGCCAGCCCCCAGTCGGCCGCGACGTGACCCACGGCCCAGTCGGTCTCCTCGACGACCCGTTCGAACCGCCGGACGTAGTGGCCGCCGCCGACCCCCACGACCTGCCGCTCGCGGTCCGGGTCGACGCCCCGCAGGTCGAGGACGGCCCGGGCGACCGCCTCGGCGCCGGCGGGGTCCGCCCACTGTTCCTCGGCGGAGCCGACTTCGGCGAACAGCGACGGTGCCCCCACCTCGGTCGGACCGTGGTGGGTACACTCCAGGGCGACGCCGTACCCCTCCGGCGCGTACCGTTCGAACGCCTCGTGGACGCGGGCGAGGGCGTTCGGTGCCGCCCGCGCGAGGGCGTTCGGCTCGCCGCCGTAGTCCGCGGGCCCGAAGTTCCCCGTCGTGTGGGCGGTCAGTAACGGGCCGGTGTCGCCCGCGTGCTTGGAGACGAAGACGAGGAGGTCCGGCGGCTCGGAGAACGCCTCGGCCGGCCGGTCGAGGTGGAGGTGGAGGTCGTCGAACTCGCGGAGTTCGGCCCCCGGGACGGTGTAGTAGCGCCCGCCGCCCTCGGCGTCGGCCCGGGTCCCGTCCGTCCGCTCGGTCCAGTCGGCGAGCTCCCGGAGGCGCTCCCCGATGTGGACCGATGCGGAGTCCTCCCGGCTGACGACGATGGCTAGCACTGCCGGCGGTTGCGGCCGGTCGGGATTAACTTCCCTGATATCGCCCGCCGATCCTCTCCCCCCTCGCCGGTTCGCCGCCTCCGACGCCGGGGACTCCGATGCGGACCACCGGGGTCGTCGCTTCGCTCCGGTCCGGACGGTTCCGCAGTGGTGGCCGTAGCGGAACCGGTTCTGCCGCGGGCCGGTCGGTATCAGTCGGCTCGGTCCTCGACGACCCGTTCCCGCTCGCGGTCGCCCCGTGCCCCGTCGATCGGTTCGTTCGAGACGAGCCCGTCGACCCGTCGCTCGAACTCCGCCTCGGTCAGCTCCCCGTCGACGTACCGCGCTTTCAGGTCCGCGAGCGCCCGTTCGGCCCGCTCCTCGGGGGAGGGCTCCGGCGGTGCGAGCCGGTCTGCGAGGCCGACCCGTTCGAGCGGCGGGTAGACGTCCTCGACCCGCGCGGCGACCGACGCGACCCGGGCGCTCCGCGGGAGCGACAGGCTCCGGAGGAGCACGTAGACGAGGGCGACGGCGGAGACCAGAACGAGTAGGACCAGGAGCACGCCCCCGACGACGACGGGCACCGCGATGTCGAGTAGCGTTCCGAGGACCGGCGCCCCGCTCAGCAGCCCCGTGACCACGACGAGCCCGAGGTATCCCGTGCCGAGTACCAGGAGGAGGCCGGACAGGACGAGGCCGAGGAGCGCCGCCCACAGTCCCCGGTTTCTCAGCAGTCCCATCGTTCGGCACGTCCGTACGGGACGGTCGCTTGTATAGTTCGCGCGTCCCGGGGGTCCGGACCCGCTCGCCCTCGATGTGCTCTGCCTCGGGGGGTTCGGATCGGATCGGTTCGCGCCCGTCATACGGTCGTGCGTAGTCCGTTACCGAGGATCACCGCTCCCGGTCGGGTGATCGACGGCAAATCGTTACGCACGACCGTATCAGTCGTCACCGCTCCGGGCCGGGCCCTCGCTCGCCGAGAACGCCTCGCTGACGGTCCCCCCCGTCTGCCGGAATATGCCGCGGAGCTCCCGGCGACGGCTCACGAACAGCACGGTGCCGAGGACGAGGTAGACCCCCGTGTACACGAACAGGAGTTCCGTGCTCGACAGCGGGAGGACGAGGAGCTCCCGGATCATCAGGAACTCGACGAACACCTGCGAGAGGAAGAGGGCGAGCAGCATCAGCGCCTCGCGGACGGAGATCTCGAAGTTGACGAGGACGGCGATGGCGAAGAACGACTGCGCCGCGGTGATCCAGATCTCCGCCGCCTGCTTCGTATCGAACGAGAGCACCCCGTACCGGCCGAGCGCGAGCGAGTGGACGACGACGAGGGTCCCGATGAGGAGCGTCCACTGGTTGAGCTTCGAGGAGATGAGCGCGTTGAACCCCGCGGTCGAGCGGGCCTTGTTCACCAGGTAGAGGACGACGATCAGCTCGGGCGACTCGGAGGCCAGCGGCGCGATCCACTGGATCATGAAGAACGCGGGGACGCCGATGTCCGTCCCGAG
>JBEPXB010000442.1:0-3336 GCA_041642135.1 Halobacteriales archaeon
CGGCGAGGACAAAAGTGCTTAGTACAATCGATACAAAATAGTACACATGCCCATCAGTGCGGATCGGTTCGAGGACATCGACGACGGCGACGACGGGCCGAAGCCCGGGACGAACGCCTTCGAGATCCTCTCGTTCCTCGAAGAACACGCCGACCAGGCGTTCACCCAGACCGAGATCGCGGAGGCCACTGGCGTCAAGCGGGGATCGGTGGGGCCGACGCTCGTTCGACTCCGTGAAAACGGACGAGTCGAGCACAGAGGGACGTACTGGCGCATCAGCGACCACGTACAGAGCGTGGACGCCGCGACGAACCACGCGGCAGAGACGGCTGCAAGCTACGAAGACGCACCGTTGGCGTACGACGAGTGGGAGGAATACGCGGTCGATCCGCGGGAGCACCGTGACTGACGCCTACCGAAAAGGGGACGTTTTCTGGGCTCCCGACCCGTTCCGACGTGGTTCCAATCCCCGGCTCTGGTTAGTTCTCGCCTCCGAAGGTCTCCCGTACCGAGGAGAGGAATACAGCTGCGCTGCACTCACGACGAGTGACTTGCCAGCGAACTTCGAGGTCGGAGACGACTGGATAGCGGGACGAAATCCCGACAAACCCTCGTACTGTTCGCCCTGGGTCGTTGGAACGGTCAAACACCGGGTGGTGGCGAATCCACAGGGAAATATCACCGCTGCGTTCACCGACCACATGATCGAGGAGTGCAAGCGGTTTCTAGACGCATGAATTGCACGGGTGAAGCCGTTCCTTGCTACCCGTACCCTTTCGCCCGGTCGTGTTTCGGGCGCACGTTTCCCACAGCGAAACGGCCTCAGGGGCGGGAACTGACTGTCAACTATCGACTGTCGCTCGATGTCCGACAAAAGTTAATATTTCAGATAGAAAATTATGGATAACGCGAAATTTACCTTCCGATAGGACAAGCTTCATATGTGGAACTTACTATCATCCGGTGATGGACCGAACTGACCACGACTGGTGGCCGAACAAGTTGAACGTGGAGATCCTCGACCAGAACGCCCGCGAGGTCGGGCCGATGGAGGAGGACTTCGATTACGCGGAAGAGTTCCAGAAGCTCGACCTCGAGGCCGTGAAAGCGGACCTCGAGGAGGTGATGACGACGTCACGGGAGTGGTGGCCGGCCGACTACGGCCACTACGGGCCGCTCTTCATCCGGATGGCGTGGCACAGCGCCGGCACGTACCGCACCAGCGACGGTCGCGGCGGCGCGTCCGGCGGGACACAGCGCTTCGCGCCGATAAACAGTTGGCCGGACAACGTCAATCTCGACAAGGCGCGCCGACTGCTCTGGCCGGTCAAACAGAAGTACGGCCGCAAGCTCTCCTGGGCCGACCTGATCGTCCTGGCCGGGAACGTCGCCATGGAGTCGATGGGCTTCGAGACGTACGGCTTCGCCGGCGGGCGCGAGGACGCTTTCGCGCCCGACGAGGCCGCCGACTGGGGCCCGGAGGGGGAGTGGATGGGCGACGAACGCCACGACGAGGAGGGGAACCTCGAGGGACCGCTGGCTGCCGATCACATGGGCCTGATCTACGTGAACCCGGAGGGCCCTGGCGGGGAGCCGGATCCGGAGAAGTCGGCCGAATACATCCGACAGTCGTTCAGCCGCATGGCGATGAACGACGAGGAGACGGTCGCGCTCATCGCCGGGGGGCACACGTTCGGGAAGGTCCACGGTGCTGCGGGCGACGAACACCTCGGCCCTGAGCCCGAGGCGGCCCCCCTCGAGGAGCAGGGCCTCGGCTGGGACAGCGACCACGGCTCCGGCATGGGCCCCGACACGATCACCAGCGGCCTCGAGGGCCCGTGGACCGACGCGCCGACCGTGTGGGACATGGGCTTTCTCGACAACCTCTTCGAGTACGAGTGGGAGCTGACCCAGAGCCCGGCCGGCGCCTGGCAGTGGAAGCCGACGGAGGAGTCCGACGCGGAGCCGGCGCCCGACGCACACGATCCGTCGAAGACGCAAGAACCCATGATGCTGACGACGGACATCGCCCTCAAGGAGGACCCGGACTACCGGGAGATCGCCCTGCGCTTCCGCGAGAATCCCGACGAGTTCCGTGAGGTCTTCGCCAGGGCGTGGTACAAGCTGATCCACCGCGACATGGGCCCGCCCGAGCGGTTCCTCGGCCCGGAGGTCCCCGACGAGGAGCTGATCTGGCAGGATCCCACCCCCGGGGTCGATCACGAACTGATCGGCGAGGAGGAGATCGCGGAACTCAAGGCGGAGATCCTCGACTCGGACCTGTCGATCCCCCAGCTCGTCAAGACCGCCTGGGCGTCGGCGTCCACGTACCGCGACAGCGACAAGCGCGGCGGCGCGAACGGAGCCCGGATCCGCCTCGAACCCCAGCGGAGCTGGGAAGTGAACGAGCCGGACCAGCTGGAGACCGTGCTGGAAACCCTCGAGACGATCCAGGAGGAGTTCAACGGCTCGCGGTCCGACGGGACGAGGGTTTCGCTCGCCGACCTGATCGTGCTGGGCGGCGACGCGGCCCTCGAGCAGGCGGCAGCGGACGCCGGGTACGACGTAGAGGTTCAGTTCGAACCGGGGCGGACCGACGCCTCGCAGGAAAAGACGGACGTCGACTCGTTCGAGGCGCTCGAACCGGACGCCGACGGGTTCCGCAACTACTTCGGCGGCGACTTCGACCGAACGCCCGAGGAGCTACTGGTCGACAAGGCGGAGCTGTTGAACCTGACGGCCCCCGAGATGACGGCCCTGGTCGGCGGCATGCGCGCGCTGGACGCGAACTACCAGGGCTCCGACCTCGGCGTCTTCACCGACCGGCCGGGGACGTTGACCAACGACTTCTTCGTGAACCTGCTCGACATGGACTACGAGTGGGAACCGGTTTCGGAGGCCGAAGAGGAGTTCGAAATCCGTGATCGTGAAACGGGCGACGTCGAATGGAAGGCCAGCCGGGTGGACCTCATCTTCGGGTCGGAATCCAGGCTCCGAGCCATCGCGGAGGTTTACGGGAGCGACGACGGGGAGGAGAAATTCGTTCGTGACTTCGTGGATGCCTGGGAGAAGGTCATGAAAAACGATCGCTTCGACCTCGACTGACTCGAGTCGGCGACTCCCGGATCGGCGGCCGTGAACGACGTCCCGATTTTTCGCCACGCTCCCGGCCTCGCGTGTTTTTCTCGGTGTGATCGGTCCCGGCGACGACGCCGACCGTCGATGGCGTCGTTCCGGATCCGGGCAGTAGAGTTAACGTTCTGAGACGCCTACATGTGTCACTCATGCTCGACGAGATACGACGAGCGAACGAGGATACGCGCATCCAGTACGCCC
>JBEPXB010000443.1:0-3331 GCA_041642135.1 Halobacteriales archaeon
ACGACGGTGACGACGGCGAATCGTTCGACGCCGACCCCGACGCCGAGTCCGTCGAGATCGAAGCCTGATCCCCGAAACCCGAACCCGGTTCGCGTTTCGAGCGGTGTGTCGGGGGAAGTTTTCACGTAGGGAACTCGCGTAGCCGGCGGCGATGAACGGTACCGAGGCGGCCGTCGAGACGACCGCCCTGACCAAGCGCTACGGCGAGGTCACCGCCCTCGACTCGCTTTCGCTCTCGGTTCCGCGGGGCGAGCTCTACGGCCTCCTCGGCCCGAACGGGGCCGGGAAGTCGACGACGATCAACGTGCTCACCGGCCAGCTCGAGCCCGACTCGGGGTCGGCCCGCGTCGCCGGCGTCGACCCCGTTGCCGAACCGGTCCGGGCGCGCGCCGCCGTCGGTATCCTCCCCGAGAACGGCCGGCCGCCCTCCTTTCTCACCGTCCGGGAGTATTTCGCGTTCGTCGGCGCGACCCGGGGGCTCGACGACGCGGCGGTCGACGCCGCGGTCGAGGCCTGGGCCGACCGGCTCGAGTTCCGGCACAAACTCGACACTCTCTGTACCGATCTCTCGCAGGGCGAGCGTCAGAAGGTCCTCGTGACGCAGGCGTTCCTCCACGAGCCCGAAGTGGTCTTCATCGACGAACCACTCACCAATCTCGACCCGATCATGCAGGAGCGGGTCAAGCGGTTCTTCCGAACCTACCGCGAGGCGGGCAACACGCTGTTCCTCTCGACGCACTTCGTCGGCACCGCCGAGGACGTCTGCACCCGGGTGGGGATCGTCAACCGGGGGCGGCTGCTCTCGGAGGTCGACCCTCGGTCGCTCGGCGGGGGCGAGTCTCTGCTCGACCGGTTCTTCGCCGCCGTCGACGCCGACGCTCCCGGCGGTCCGGGTGGATCCGACGGCCCGGACGCGGCGACGGCGGGTCTCGGGAACGACCCGGCCGCGCCCGGAGCCGGTGGTGACGATTGATGAGCGCGACCGACAGGACCGAGCGATGACCGGAACAGGGACGACGGGGGCCGTCGCCCGGGCGCTCCCCTACCGCTACCTGTTCGGCCAGCTCGTCCGCGAGGAGTGGCGGCTCCACGCGACCACGTTCGGCGGCCGCCGGTTCGCTGCCTTCCCGGGGTTCGTCGCGCTCGTCGCCGCCGGGACGACGACGTTCTTCGCGCTCGGCGGCGCCGACGCCTCGCTCCTCCTCGCGGGGCTGCACGTCGTCGTCGCCCTCCTCGGGCTCCAGGTCGGCACGGTCGGGCTCGTCGGCCGCGACGCCATCGAGGACCTCCTGGGGGACACGACGCTGCTCATCTACGCCGCGCGCACGCTCCCCATCGGTCCGAAACGGCTCGTCGTCGCGTTCGTCCTCAAGGACGTCCTCTTCTACGCGTTCCTGTTCGTCCTCCCGCTCGTGGTGGGGGTGCTCCCGCTGGTCTACTTCGGCGCGGTGGCGCTCTCGCGGCTCCCGCTCCTCTTCCTGACGATTGCGGGGATGTTCGCCCTCGGTGTCGGCGCCTCGCTCGCGCTCGTCGGCCTCTACACCCGGTCCCGCCCGGCGACGCTCGCCGTCGCGGGCACCCTCGTCGCCGGCCTCGTTCTCCGCGGGGGAACGCTCCTCTCGGTGACGCCATACCGGCTCTGGCTCGACCCCACCGCGCTCGCGCTCGTCGGGAGTCTCGGGCTCCCGGTCGTGCTCGTCGTGCTCGGCACGGTGCTGTTCCGGTTCGACGGCCGCCGTGTTTCGAGGACGGCCCCCGACCGCTTCCGCCCGCTCCACCGTCGTCTCGGTCGACTCGACGACTCGGGGGCGCTCGCGAAATCGCTGCTCGACGTCTCGCGGTCCTCGGGCGGGCTCGTCAAACTCCTCTTCTCCCAGGGGCTGGTCTTCGCCGTCCTCGCCGTCTTGCTGACCTACCTCCCGGACGTGGTTCCCGTCAGGCCCGCCCCGGGACTCACGGTCGCGACGATACTCGCGCTCGGGACGTTCACCACCTACAACTGGCTGTTCCAGTTCGAGGACGAGCGGTTCTACCGGCGCTACCCCGTCCCGCTCGAGCGGGTGTTCCGGGCGAAGCTGGCCGCCTTCTGCCTGCTCGCACTTCCCATCGGCCTCGCGTACCTCGCGCTCGGCGGGTGGCTGTTCGGGCTGCGGTCGCTGCTCGTCGGTGCCGCCGTTTTCGTCCCGCTCTCGCTCTACGTCTTCGGCGTCACCGGCTACGTCGCCGGGTTCGGGCCGACGGAACTCCTGTTCGACACGCCCACGTTCGCGTTGTTCACCGCCGCGACGATGGCCGTCCTCGTCCCGCTCGTCGTGCTGGCCATCGCCCTCCCGCTCGCGCCGCTCGGCCTCTCGGTCGCGGCCGTCGCGGTCGCGGGACTCGCCGGGGTCGTCGGCTACCTCCTCTACCGCCGGGCGGGTCCCCGGTGGGCCGCCGCGGCACGCGAGGGAACCGACTGATCCTCGGGTGCTCCGCTCGGCCCCTTCTCTCGCCCCGTCCTACGCGACACCGTCGCCGCGAGCTGGACCCGTAGCTCGCGGGCGTGGTTCCGCGCCGGCGGAACGGAGGTCGTCGCGATGGCACCCGATCCACCCCGCCGCCGGCTACCGGCGAATATCACCGGTGAGAGTATAAAACCCGCTCCCGGGACGCGCGGTGAGTGCGGCGTAACGTCCCGTTCGACGCTTCTGCCCCGGTGCGTGGTGTGTACACGACTGCCACTCGCTCTTTGGGTTACTGGGCGTAGCTACCCTCGAGGAGATCCACCGTGCCCGAAGCCTGCTCCACCAGCGACACCGCGTTCCTCGACTACGGCCTGCCGAACGGTCGGGTGCTCGTCCCCGCGACGTACTACGTCCTGGCGGCCCGCGACGAGGGGACGTTCGAGCCGACCCCCGAGTACGTCCACCGTATCGCCGACGCCTTCCGGACGGCGTTCGTCCGCCGGGTCGCCGCCTACACCTGCACCTACCTGCAGTGGTACCCCGACGGCGGCGTCGGCGTCGACGTGGAGGGGTGAACGACCCGGCAGTCGGCCGCTCCGTCGCGTGACGGCGTGCCTCGATCTCCCGCGACCCGCGTCGAGTCGCAGGGGACACTGTTCGTTCGACGAACAGGGGTCGGGGGTCCGGGACTACGAGGAGTCGGCGGACCGCGAGGATCCCGCGTCCTCGTCCGCGTCCCCCTCGTTCCGGGCGCCGGAGGCCTCGTCGCGACCGGCACCGACACCGGCGCCACTCCCGCCACCGACCCGGGCTCTCTCCCCCCGGGCGGGTCCGGACGACCCCTCTCCTTCGGACTCGTCCTCGGACGCGACGACGTTCTCGGCGAT
>JBEPXB010000444.1:0-3331 GCA_041642135.1 Halobacteriales archaeon
CATGACGACGGTCCGGGGAGGTCGACGGCGACGACCTCGCCCGCACCGGGACGATGCCCTACGACAGCAGTCCGAGCGCCCGCAGGAGGACGAACAGGAGGTCGCCGTAGGTGAGCGCGACGACGAGGCCGGCGAACATCGGGACGACGAACGGGATGCCGGGGGTGTACCAGACCGTCTCGCGGTCGGGTTCCGAGACCACCTCGAGCCCCTCGCGGAGTTTTCGGGGCGTGGTCCCGTAGGCCGACCCCTCGACGTCGTCGAGGAACGCCTCGGCGCCCCAGGGGTCGTCGGCGTCCACCCCGTTCGTCGCGTTCGTATCGGCCGACGTCTCAGCCGGGTCGCCCGCTCCCTCGTCCGGCGCGGGTTCCCGTTCGGTCTCCACCCCCTGCGTCCCGCCGTCGGCGACCGGTCGACCGTCGCCGACCGCACCGTCTCCGGGGTCGTTCCGGGCGTCGGGCGAGGGGAGGCTCGTCGGGTCGCGGTGGCGGTCGGGGGCCACCCGGAGCGCCGAAAGGGTCGTCCCGCGCCACCGGAGGTACATCCGGAGGGCGTCGAGGTCGAGCCCCCGCCGCGTGTAGCCCCCGGGCGTCTCCATCAGGCTCCCGTGGGCGGCCGCCAGCCCGTCCAGGGGGACGGGACGGCCGACGACCATCGGGGGGGCGACCTGCCCGCGGAGGAGGTTCCGCGCCGCGAGCGCGGCCGGGTAGAGCGCCCCCACGATCACGGTGTTCGTGAGGATGGTGAGCGAGAACACGCCGAGCGTCGCCGCGTGCATCGGGAGGGCGTCGAACGGGAGGTAGTAGACGGGGTAGAGCGGGAGCAGAACCGCGAGCGCGATGACGGCCTTGGCGTCGGCGCCGCCGAAGCCGCCGATCCGGAAGAAGACGTACCCCAGTGGAGCGACGAGGCCGACGCTCACGGCGATCCGGAGGAGCGCGACGTCGCCCTCGAAGCCAGGAGGGAGCCCGCTGGCGAAGTCGAGTGCGAGCGCGATGACGCCGACGGCGACCAGCGGCGGCCACAGCCGGTTGGGGATCCGCCGGGTGTGGACGTCCCGGTAGGCCGCCCACGCGAACGCGGGGACGGCGACGAGCCGCAGGAGGTCGGCGGCGGACCCGAGGCCGAGGAACGCCGAGAGCACCGCGAGGACTCCGACGACCCCGACGACGGCGACGGTCGCGAGCACACCGGCCCTGTCCGCCCGACGGGGTTAGCCGTTTCGCCCCCCTCGACCAGTGAGCCCCGGGACGACGCGTGGTCCTCGTGGCCGACACACGATGACCGCGGTTCGACACCACGGGTGGCCCGGGGTTCGCGCGAGTGGAGCGCTATGCTGGGTCGGAACGACCGGGGAACGAGCGGTGATCCGAAGACTACGCACGACCGTATCAGTCGTCTGCGGTGGCCCCCTCGGCGGCTCCCTCGAGCGCCTCGCGCATCCCGTCTGCGAGTTCCGAAGCCCGGTCACGCGATCGCGCTTCGGCGTACACGCGGACGAGCGGCTCGGTCCCGGAGGCCCGGGCGAGCACCCACGCGTCGCCGTAGTCGAGGCGGTAGCCGTCGATGGTCGTCAGTTCGGCGTCGGCCTCGCGGGCGTAGGACTCGGCGGCGCCGAGCATCGCCCGCCGGGTCGCGGACTCCTCGTAGGGGAGGTTGATGCGGACGTTCTCGTAGTCGTCGTAGGGGGCGACGACCTCGCTCGCGGGCCGGTCGGCAAGCAGTTCGAGGAACCGCGCGGCGGTGTAGGCGCCGTCCCGGGCCGGCCGGTACGGCGGGAACAGCACGCCGCCGTTGCCCTCGCCCGCGATGGGGACCCGACGGCCCTCGCCGGTCAGTTCGAGGATGCGGGTGACGATGTACGTCGAGCCGATCGGCGTGAGTTCCAGGTCCGCACCGGTGGCCTCGGCGACGTCGACGAGCCGCTGTGAGACGTTGACGGCCGAGACGGTCGCGTCGCCCGGCTCGAGGACGGCGGCGGCGAGCGCGGCCAGCAGCGCCTCGCCATCGACGAACTCGCCGCGCTCGTCGAAGAAGATCGCCCGGTCGGCGTCCCCGTCGTGAGCCACGCCCACGTCGGCGTCGGCGGCCCGGACGAGTTCGCCGAGCTCGCCGAGGTTCTCCGCGATCGGTTCGGGGTCACGACCGGGGAAGCGGCCGTCCGGCTGGGCGTTGACCGTGACGACCTCGCAGCCGAGCTCCCGGAGGAACCACGGCGAGGTGACCGCCCCCGCGCCGTGGCCCGGGTCGAGCGCCACCGTGAGGTCCGCCTCGGCGATGGCCTCGCGGTCGACCGCCGACAGCAGTTCCTCGACGTACCGCCGTCTCGTGCCGTCGATCCGCTCGCTCCGGCCCACCCGGTCCCAGGGGACCGACGAGCCACTGCCGTCCCGGTCGCCCCGCAGTAGCCGCGCCTCGATCCGCTCGAGGGCCTCCCGCGAGAGCTCGTGCCCGTCCGCGCCGATCAGCTTCACGCCGTTGTACCGCGGCGGGTTGTGACTCGCGGTGATCATCAGGGCCGGAACCCCCTCGCGGGCGCAGTAGGCCTGCGTCCCCGGCGTCGGGACCACGCCCAGCCGGCGGACGTCACAGCCGACGGCCGCGAGTTCGGCCGCCGCGGCGTCGGCCAGCATCCCGCCGGTCCGTCGGGTGTCACGGGCGATGGCGACCGCGCCGTTGCCGGCGCTGTGCCACTCGCTGCCGGCCGCGCGGGCCACCTGGCCGACGAACGTCGGCGTGATGGTCTCGCCGACGGTGCCCCTGACCCCGCTCGACCCGAATACCTCCATCGGGAGGTGTTCGGTATGCCGGGGGCAAAGGGGTTCCGGAGTCCCGGGTGGAGGGCCGAGTCGTCACTGGCGTCGCGTCCGGAACGTCCACCTCCAGCGGTCGGAGCGGCCGTGGCGTGTCGCCGGTTCCGAACGCTCCCGCACCGGCATGGGCGCGGGAGCCGATGGACGGGTCGCGAGGACCGAGGGACGCGACCGGGGTGTCGCGGGAGCTACGGGGGTCCGTAGCGGGGAGGGTGGGACCGTGTCGGCGACCGTCCGTCCCTCGACGGACCGTCGCCCGGAGTCAGCGGGCCTCTCGGGCTCCCCCGTCAGGGGGTACAGCCGTCCCCCGTTTCCCTTTACCCCCCGAACCGTTGTTCTCGGTCCGAAACGTCGTTCGATACTCGAGACGTGTCCGAGTAACTCGGACGGATCCGGAAAACGGACACGTATATACACGCGGCGACTGAACCGTCGGTCGATGACCGGTCCCGAACCGGACGGCGGTGGTGGGTCCAGCGCCCTCCGAGAGACGCTCGCCAGGCGCGAGGGCGTGCTCG
>JBEPXB010000445.1:0-3319 GCA_041642135.1 Halobacteriales archaeon
GGACGGGCTGACGGGCGACGTCCGGGCGGTGGTCGCGACGGTCGCGATGACCGACGCGTCGCTCCGGGCCTGTCGCGACAGCGCGGGGGTCGTCCTCGCGACGATGGGGCCGGGACACGTCCCGACGACGATCGTCGACGCACTGGGCGACCTGCGCCGGGAGGGCGTCCCGGTCTTCGTGACCACGCGGAGCCACGAGGGGCGGCTCTACCGCGACCGCTACGGCTTCGCCGGGAGCGAACACCTGTTCCGGGAACTCGACTGCTACTTCTCGGACCTCCCGCTCGCGAAGACGCGGGTCCGGGCCATCGTCGCGCTCGCGGCCGACCGGCTCGAGGACGCGTTCGACCGCCCCGGCGCGGACGAGGGGTGACGCCGACCGGCCCGGAACGTCGCTGGCGTTTTGGCCCGCCGCTCGACGAAGCCCGGAAGTCGACGGCTACTGGATCGTCGCCTCCGCGACCGCGTCCCGGACCTCCGAGACGAGGTCCTCGAAGTCGGGGTTGTCCCCCTCGCGGACCCACCGGTAGGTCACGACCCCGTCGGCGTCGACGACGAAGACGCTGCGCTGTGCCACCTCGATCATCCCGTACATGTCCTCCAGCACCACGTCGTAGTCGTGGATGACCTCGTGGTCCCAGTCCGAGAGCATCGGGAAGTTCAGCCCCTCCTGCTGTATCCAGACGTTCTGGGAGAACGGCAGGTCGACGCTCACCCCGTACACCCGGGCGTCGAGTTCGTCGAACGCCGACATCGAGTCCCGGAAGGCGCACATCTCCTCGGTACAGCCGCTGGTGAACGCCGCCGGGAAGAACGCGAGGACGGTCGGTCCCGCCGCGACGTGGTCCGCGAGGGTGAACGCCTCGACGTCGTTGTACGCCGTTCCGCCGGCCTTCGGCACCGTGAAATCGGGAGCTTCGTCTCCGACATCGACCATGTCGCTCGCGTAGACCGGACGGGGATATAACCCCTCGCCGCGTTCCCGGTCCCCGCCACGTTCCCGGTCCCCGCCACGTTCCCGGTCCCCGCCGCGTTCCCGGTCTCCCGGGCGGCCCCGCGATCCGACCGCGCTGGCCGACGGACACGGACCGATACCGACCGCGACGTCCCCCCGGTGCCGGCCCCGGGAAGGTTGATGCTCGGGCCGGCCATCCCACTACCATGCCGATCGATCTCACGCTGCCGATGGGTTCGGAAATGCTCTCGTTCCCCGGCTACCCGGCGTTCGACGCCGAGGTCATCCGGACGTACGAGGAGAACGGGCACCTCTCCCACCGGTTCACCGCGACGACGCACTCCGGCACCCACATCGACGCTCCCGCGCACTACATCGAGGGCGCCGCCACCGTCGACGAACTCGACCTCGACGTGCTGGTCGGCCCGGCCACGGTTCTCGACCTCCGGTCGTTCCAAGGGGAGCCGATATCGCGGGATGTCCTCGACGCGGAATCCCCGCCGCTCGGATCGGGTAGTCGCGTCGTGCTCGTCACGGGCGACGTCGACCGGCTCCCGCCCGACGGGACGTTCTTCGAGGAGGCGTCGGTGCTGACCGCTGACGCCGCCGACTGGCTCGTCGAGCGGGGCGTGTCGCTCCTCGCCAACGACTTCCTGACAGAGGGGCTCGACGACCCGGACCGGCCGGTCCACCACACGCTCCTCGGTGCCCGCATCCCGGTCGTCGAGTACCTGTGCAACACCGACGCCGTCGTCGACGACGAGGAGGTCGACCTGACCTGCCTCCCCCTGCCGCTAGCGGGGCTGGAGGCCGCTCCCGCCCGCGTCGTCGCCGAACGGGTCTGAAGAGGTAGCGCTCAGCCCGCGTCGAGGTACGACTCGGCCGTCGCCGCGATGACCCGACTCGCCCTCACGACGTCGTCCCATCGGATGCACTCGTTCGGCCGATGTGCGAGGTCGACCGACCCGGGGCCGAACACGACCGTCGGGATCCCGGCCTCGATGTAGTGTCTGGCGTCGGTCCCGCCCGTGAACCCCTCGTAGGTGGGGTCGGTGATCCCGTGGTCCGCCGCCGCGGCCACCAGTCGCTCGACGACTGGCTCGTCGCGGTCGATCCCCGAGCCCTCGAACTGGACCGAGAAGCGCTCGAACGTCGGTGGGTGTGCGGTGAGCCACTCGCTCTCGGCGGCCACCTCGTCGAGCCGTTCCTGGAACTCGGCCTCGACGTCGCGCACGGTCTCGTGGGGTGCGACGCCGATCCGGATCTCGGAGGTGAGCTGTGCCGGGACGCTCGACGCCCACGACCCGGCCTCGACGGTCCCGAAGTTGACCGGCCACGGGTTCTCGTAGGCCTCGAAGAGCGGGTGTCGCACGCGCTCCGCGCGCTCGCGTTCGAGGTCCTCGAACGCATGTCTGATCCGCTCGAAGTGCGGGAGCACCGACTCCCCCTCCCACCGTCGCGCGGCGTGGGCGGACTCGCCGACGATCCCGAGCCGCTTCATCAGGCTCCCCTCGGCAGCGATCACGACGGCGAAGTCGGTGGGCTCGGCGATGAGCGCCGCGTCCCGCTCGAACGGGTAGGGGTTCTCCATCGCGGCGGCGGCCGCCCCGATCCCGCCCTCCTCCTCGCCGGCGACGCTCTCGACGACGAGGCGACCGTCGAGGGCGTCCCCGTGTTCGGCGACGGCGACCGCCGCGAAGAGACACGCGACGAGCCCGCCCTTCATGTCGAGCGCCCCGCGGGCGTAGAGCTGCCCGTCCTCCCACCGGGGCTCGAACGGGTCGCTCGTCCACGCCTCGCGCTCGACCGGCACGACGTCCGCGTGCCCGTTCAGGATCAGGGTGGGCCCCGCGTCGGGGTCCCCGAACTCGAGGACGCCCGCGACGCTCGGCCGGTCCTCCAGATCCAGCGTCTCCACCGGCGGGAACGACGGGTGGGCCGCCAGGGCCTCCGGGTCAGGCTCCCACTCGTACGTCTCGAACCCCAGGTCGTCCAGTCGGTCCCGGAACCACGACTGGACCGGTGCCTCCTCGCCCGGGTAGCTCGCGTACGAGACGAACGTCTCGAGCGTCTCCCGCATCTCCGACTCGCGTATCCGCATCACTACTCCGCCACGAGTGTGCCGACGACTATAGTGACTTCCCCCTCTCCGGCCGGTCGCCGGACCGACCGTGGCTCCGGGGAACGGGCTCGGATCCGTATTTCCGCGGACGACACGCGACGCTATCGGTCGCCCAGTTTCCCGAAGAGATCTCCGAAGACGCGGTCGCGCCGAGCGTCCATCGCGACGCGGATCAGGTGGCGGCTGGTGTCACGCCCGTACAGGAGGTCCTCGGAGAGCCGGGGGCTGTGCCCGAGGTGGGT
>JBEPXB010000446.1:0-3309 GCA_041642135.1 Halobacteriales archaeon
CCCGTGACGACCGCCACCTCGACGGCCTCGTCGTCGATCGAGTCGTAGAGGTGGAGCCCGGCGAACAGGACGTTCACGTCGGAGTCCTCGGGGTCGACGGTGGCGAGGTCCGTCGCCGCCCGCTTTACGGCCTCCCGGCCGATGACCGGCGTCCGGTGGCCGGTCTTCCGCCCGAGGTCGTCGTCGAGGTCCACGCACAGTACGAGCAGCACGTTCGCGGTGGGGTATGCCCTCCCCCGTTAACCGTCTTTCGCGTGTGTCACGAGTAGACACACGTGTGGCGGAGAGGACGCGGGAGCCGAAGCGATGGGCGTGTGCGAGCCGGTGTCCGGACTACCCCCACGTCCAGCGGGCGTCGAGGGCGTAGCGGTAGAACCCCGAGAGGAAGACCGCGACGAGGTTCGCCCCGAGGTACATCAGCCCGAGGGCGTCGACGAAGACGAACAGCAGGCCCGTCTGGAGCGGGATCGCCGTCCCGCGGACGAGGTTGGTCCGGAGGAGGCCGCCGAGGAAGGGTCGCAGGCCGTCGTTCGACCGGTCGCTGAACGTCCACGCGTTATTTAGCACGTACTGCGAGAGGATGGTGACCTCGATGGCGACGACCGCCGCGAGGACGTAGTAGAGGTCACCGACCTCCACGAACGTCCAGAGGAGCGCGCTCTGGAGACCGGCCGCGAGGACACCGACGACGAAGAACCGCCAGAGGCGGTCCACGGTGGGCCGGTCGAGGCGGTGTCCTACGGAAACGGACATAGGTGTACGTACGACTCCGGACATAAATTACCTCGCGTTCCCGGCAGGACGAACCGTCCCCCGCGTCCGCGCCGGCCGTGGGTTCATGTGCGCCGATGCCGAACGTGCCGCCGTGTCGACCAGACGTGACCTCCTCGTCGCGGGCGCGCTCGCGGCCGTCGGCCCCCTCGCTGGCTGTACCGGGACCGGCAGCGACGGCGGCTCCTCACCGACCGCCGCGCCGACGTCGACCGCCGGCCCGGGCACCGGAACGCCGGTGCTCGGGGCGCCGACGCTCGCCTCGTCGGCGTTCGGGGACGGCGAGTCCATCCCGACGGAGTTCACCTGCTCGGGGGCCGGACGGTCGCCGCCGCTCTCGGTGAGCGCGGTGCCCGCGGAAGCGGAGACGCTCGCGCTGGTGATGGACGACCCCGACGCCGGGACGCGGCCGTACGTCCACTGGCTCGTGTGGGACGTCCCCGCCGACCGCACGGAGTGGCCCGCGGGCGTACCGGAGGGGGAGCGGGTCGACGAACTCGGCGGTGCCGTACAGGGGACGAACTCCCGGGGGACCGTGGGCTACATCGGACCGTGTCCGCCGCCGGGCGACGGCCCGCACACCTACCGGTTCGCGCTGTACGCGCTCGACTCCTCGCTCGGCCTGGATCCCGGTGCGGAGCGGCCGGCGGTCGAAGACGCGATAGCGGGGACGCGATACGGCGTGACGACGCTCCGGGGGACGTTCGAGCGGTAGCGGGGTCGCAGCGAGGGCGAGACGCGACCGGGGAGGGACGGAACGGTCCGCGAGCGAGGGCGAGCGGACGACGTGTACGACCCCGGCCGCCGACCCGCGCGTGGTCCCGGACGCTTCGAGCCCGATTTTAGCTTCCGTAGCGCCCTTTTGACAGCCCGCCCGACCACCGGACGAAGCCGCCCGCGGTGGCGGTCGAGTACCACGAAGCCCTCCAACCATGTACGCACACAGGACAGCGGCGCTCCTCTGGCTCGTGGCCCTGCTGGTCGCGGGCGTCGGAGTCGCCGCCGCGGCGGACGCACCGCCGGCCGTCCAGGCCGAGAACACGACCATCGACCACCACGGCGAGGCCCTGACGCTCGTGACCGAGCGGAACGCGACGGTCACCGGCGAGACGTCGCTCGACGCCGGGACGAACCTGGACATCGTCGTACGATCGTCGGGCGAGAACCCGTTCCTGGTGTCGAACGAGACGACCGTCCGCGAGGACGGGCGCTTCGCCGCCACGTTCGATCTGGCCGACATGCCCGACGGGGCGAACGCCACCCTGATGGTCCGCTCCGACGGGGAGCAGCAGGCCGAGGTCCCGGTCCGCCTCGTCGCCGAGCCGACGCCCACGCCGACCGATAGCCCGACGCCCGACCCCACCGGCGTCCCCACGGACTCGCCGACCCCGTCGAACACGAGTTCGGGTGACGGTCCAGGGTTCGGCGGTCTCGTGGCGCTGTTCGCCGCCCTCGGGACGACGCTCGCCCTCGCCCGGCGGGCGTAGCCGGGACGAGACGCACGACTTTTCTCCCTTCACACGGTATCGGGTGGTACGCGAATGATCTCGAAGGGCTGCGAGCAGTGCGCCAAGGGCGGCAAGATGGTTCTGTTCGTCTACGGCTACTGCGACCAGCGCGACTGCTTCTACTGCCCGCTCGGCGAGAACCGCAAGAACGTCACGACCACGTACGCCAACGAGCGGGTCGTCGAGGAGGACGCGGACGTCATCCGGGAGGCAAAGCGCATGAACGCCCTCGGCACCTCGATCACCGGCGGCGAGCCCCAGGAGGCGATGGGGAAGACGACGCGGTATCTCCGACTGCTGAAGGAGGAGTTCGGCGAGGACCACCACACCCACCTCTACACGGGAATTGCTGGCGGCCGGGAGAACATGCGCCAACTGGCCGAGGCGGGCCTCGACGAGATACGGTTCCACCCGCCGTACGAGCTGTGGGGCGACCTCCACGGCACCGAGTGGGAGGAGATCCTCTATATCGCCCGCGAGGAGGGGCTCACCCCGGCGTTCGAGATCCCCGGCATCCGCGCCGAACCGGAGTTCCTCGAGTTCCTAGACGAGGGCGCGGCGGAGTTCTGCAACATAAACGAGTTCGAGATGTCCGAGGGGAACTTCCGCCGGATGCAGGAGGCAGGCTACGAACTCCGGGAGGGCCACATGAGCGCGGTCGAAGGTTCTCACGATATCCTCGAGGAGATGGGCGACCACCCGCGCGTGTACTTCTGTACGAGCGTCTTCAAGGACGCCGCCCAGCACCGAAACCGACTCAAGCGCATGGCCGAGAACGTCCGCCGGCCGTTCGACGACGTGACCGACGACGGGACGCTCGTCTACGGGAAGACGTGGGTGGACGAGGCCCACCTGGAGGCGCTGGGCGTCCCCGAGGAGTTCTACACGGTGAAGTCGAACCACGTCGAGCTGGCGTGGTGGCTGCTCGAGGAGATGATCGAGGAGGGCGACCTCGACCGGGGGGAGGTCGTCGAGCAGTACCCGACCGTCGACGGGACGGTGGTCGAGCGGACGCCGTTGGAGAGCGAGG
>JBEPXB010000447.1:0-3305 GCA_041642135.1 Halobacteriales archaeon
GTGGCCGGGCGAGTCGTGACCGGGCGCACCGTACTGGCTCTCGTCGGTCTGGTCCATCCCCGTCGAGTGGTCGGAGGCGTGGTCGATGCCGGGCGCGTCGAGGACGCCCCGCTCGTGGAGCTTCTTGACCGCGACGGCGTCGTGGCCGGTCGCGTCGATCACGAGGTCCCCCTCGACGGCGATCGGATCGACGCAGGTGATCTCCCTCGGGAGGGCGTGGACGGGGGTCCAGTTCATCACGATCCCGCCGACGCGGTGGTCCTCGCGGATGACGATGTCGGTGAACTCGGTCATGTTCTGGATCTTCGCGCCGGCGTCGCAGGCCGCCTTGATCAGCCCGGAGCAGGCCTCCGGGCCGTTGGCGACGTAGAGCCCCTCGGTGTCCTGGGCCCGCTTGTAGTCGACGTCGAGGTCGTCGAGGACGACCTCGGCGGGGCTCCGGACGGTCACCTTGTTCATGAGGAAGCCGCCGAGCCAGAACCCGCCGCCGAGGTAGTTGTTCTTCTCGACGACCATCGTCTTCACGCCACGCTCCGAGAGCTCCTTGGCGGCCATCAGCCCGGACGGGCCGCCTCCGACGACGATGACGTCGCTGTCCGAGAAGTCCATGAACTCCTCGGTCCACTCCTGACCGATCGCGCGGGTGACGTCCGCCTCGCCGACGTCGCTGAACGGTTGGGGGTCGGAACTCATACCATCCGAGAATACCACCCACTACTGGAAAGGTTTTGGGGAGGACCGTCGGGGCTTCGGACCGACGGTGGATCGGCCGACGACCCGGACGTCGGGCGTCAGTTCTCGTGCGTCCACGCCGTCGCGGCTGACACTCGTACGTGACGGCGTCGGTGACCTCCGCCTCGACGCGAGTAGGCGTCGAAGATATCGAGCCGGAGACGAGCCGACTACGGACCCGCTCGACCACGCTCTCACGCACTCCCGGATCGACACCACCCCCCATCCCGGATGGCCGACCGAGACACGCCGTCGGGTGTCGGCCTGGCGACCTGTCGCACCGCGCTCCGGGCCCCCCACCGGTACCGTTATCAGAACACGAACGGATGGTGTGTCAACAGGGATGGGACCGTTCGACGTGGGACTCCGGACGGAGGCCGAGTGCGAGGCGTTCTCCGCGGCCACCTTCTTCTCGGCGACGCGAGGGCTCTCCTCGCCCCCGGAGCTCGCCTACTTCGAGGTCCTGCCCGACGCCCGTCTCGGCATCCTCCACCGGCTCGTCGGGAGCCTGCTGCGCGAACCGGTCGAGGGGCTCCCGGAGCCGGTCGTTACCCGTCGGGTCGATATCGACCTCGCCGCGAGGTTCCCGTCGGTCGGGTCGGTCCGTCTCGAGAACGTGACGCCGCAGTCACTCCCCGATGGCTGTCGAGCCGTCGCCGCCGTCACGCTCCCGAACCAGGGAGCCGTGCTGGTCGTTCCGCTGGCCGGCGTCTACGGGTTCGACCGGTTCGATCCGGTCGGTCGCCCGGAGCTCCACACGCCGGACGGGATACGACCCCTCTCGCGTCCGCTCGACGTGACCCGACTGCTCGAGCAGGAGGGGTGTACGCGTGACGACGAGCAGCTGGCGCGGTTCGAGGCCGAACTGGCCGAGAGCGTCGCCAACCTCGCGCTCGCACGGCTCGCGGCGCGGGTACTCGGTCGCGGAACCGACGGATCGGGGATCGTCCGAGGGGCGTTCGCCGGGGGCCTTCCCGGACCCGACCCCACGACGTTCCTGGAGCGGATCGCCGCGATCGAGGAGCGCCCCACGAACCCCAGCGCGAAGATACGCCGCGGGATGTCTGCGGCCGAGTCGTTCGTCTACGCACCCGAGTTCGTCGACCGGGTCGACCTCCGGTTCGTCGCCGTCGAGGGCGAGGCCGTCCTCCAGGCGAGCGCACGGGACGAACCGCCGCTCACGGACCGCCTGTTCTCGACGTTCGACGGGCTCGAAACGGCGGTCCGTCGGTCGCTGTCGTCGGGGGGCGACCCCTCCGACCACGTGGTGCTTCCCGTCCACCCCTGGCAGTTCCACCACGTCCTCCCCTCCCGGTTCGCCGGCGAGCGGGTCGTTCCGGTCGACGGGTTCACGGCCGCCGCCGCACCGCTACTCAACCTCCGCACGGTCGTTCCGTACCCCCGCTCCGACGGACCGGTCCACCCGTCCCATCTCAAACTCTCGATCGACGTCCAGAAGACCAGCAGCGTGCGAACGGTCCCCCCGGTCGAGATACACGACGGCCCCCGGCTCACCGACGTACTTCGAGACGTCGAGGAGCGAGAGGGGTTCGAATCGTTCGGGTTCCTGGCCGAGACCGCGGCGGCGTGTTACCGGCCCCCCGAGGTGGCGTCCGTCGACGACTGGTGGGAGGAGGGCGGTTCGCTCGCGGCGCTGGTCCGGACGAACCCACACGACCACCGGCTCGTCGACGACGACTCGATCCCGGTCACGGCCGCGAGCCTCCTCGCCACGCCCCCCGACCGCGAGCGACCCCTCGTGTGCGGGTTCGTCGACCGGTTCGCAGGCGCCAGCGGATCCGACGGACCGGCGGCGGCCGCGGCGTTCCTCGATGCGTATCTCGAAGTCCTGCTCCCCGAACAGTTGCGCCTCCTGAGCGAGTACGGCATCGCGCTCGACATGCACCTCCAGAACGTCTGCCTCGTGTTCGACGACGACGCCGTGCCGACGGCAACGCTCTTCCGCGATTTCGGCGGGATCCGTCTCCTCGCGGACCGGCTGGCTGCACGGGGCATCGGGCTGGAACTGGCCCCGGACTCGCCGGTCGCGGCGGGCGAGTCGATGGTCTACCGGAACGTCCTGCACAGCACCCTGCAGACGCACGTGGGCGAACTCGTCCGCGTCCTCGTCCAGCACACGGATCTCGAGGAGTCCGACTGCTGGGACGCCGTCCGCGAGCGGTATCGAGCGGCCTTCGAGCGACTTCGTGCCGACGGCGACGTGCCGGAGGCGTGGATCGCCAGCGACGAATCGGCCCTGTTCGCCGATACCGGGCTACACAACTCCCGGATGGCGATGCGGCTACAGGGGGTTCCCCGCGAACGCGCGGCCACCGAGGTCACGAACCCGCTGGGGGCGGACGAACGGACCGGCGGGGGTGGACCGTGACCGAACTGGGGTACGTGGCGGTCGACCGCACCGTCACCCCCACGAGGAATCGTCCATCGACCGAGCGGGCCGACACCCGGGACTGATGGTCGGGCTGTGTGGGGTCCTCGGCGGCGGGCGGGTGGTCCCGGAGATGACCGATGAACTGGCGTGGACGGGCGAGGAACGGCGGCACGCGTTCACG
>JBEPXB010000448.1:0-3291 GCA_041642135.1 Halobacteriales archaeon
GGTGGCGGTCGACCTCGACGTCGTGGTCGAGCCGCTCGCCGCGTACGCCGCGCTCGTCGGTCGGACGAGCGACGCGGACCGGGCACCGTACACGTTCCTGCTCGAGAGCGCCGAGAAGGTCGCCTCCAGCGACCCCGACGGGGCCTTCTCCGCGGACCGGGGAGCCGACCGGCACGCCCGCTTCTCGTTCGTCGGCTACGACCCGAAGGCGGTCGTCACGGTCGGTCCCGACGGGACGGCCGTGGAGACGTTCGACCCGCGCTACGAGGGGCTGGTCGATGTCGGCGCGGTCGATGGGAACGAGGATGTGGTCGGAGACGGGGACGGACGCGACACCGTCGACACCCTCCGGGCCGCGCTCCCCGACGTCCCGCGACGGAACTTCCCAGCGAGCGACCGACAGACGCTCGACGGCGGGCTCGTGGGCTTTCTCGCCTACGACGCCGTCTACGACCTCCACCTCGCCGAGGTCGGCCTCGAACGGCCGGACTCGCGACTCCCCGACGCACAGTTCGTCCTCACGACCCGCACCCTCGCGTTCGACGACGGCGCCGGCACCGTCTCGCTCGTGTTCACGCCGGTCGTCCGCGAGGGCGACGACCCCGACGACCTCTACGACGAACTGCTCGCCGAGGCCGACCGCGTCGAGTCGCTGCTCGCCGACGCCGCCGTCCCCGAAACGGGCGGGTTCGTTCGGCGGAGCGAGAACGCCGGTCCGCAGGACGAGTACGAGGACGCGGTCCGCCGGGCGAAAGAGCACGTCCTCGACGGGGACATCTACCAGGGGGTCATCTCGCGCAAGCGCGAACTCCGCGGCGAGGTCGACACGCTGGGGTTCTACCGCGCGCTCCGCGAGGTGAACCCCTCACCGTACATGTACCTCCTCGCCCACGACGACCTGACGGTCGTCGGGGCGTCCCCGGAGACGCTCGTCTCCGTGCGCGGACAGGAGGTGATGGCCAACCCGATCGCCGGGACCTGTTCCCGTGGCACGTCGCCCGTCGAGGACCGACGGCTCGCCGGCGAGATGCTCGCCGACGAGAAGGAACGCGCGGAACACACGATGCTCGTCGACCTCGCGCGCAACGACGTCCGGCGGGTGAGCGAGGCCGGGAGCGTCCGCGTCGAGGAGTTCATGAACGTGCTCAAGTACAGTCACGTCCAGCACATCGAGTCGACCGTGACGGGTCGGCTCGCACCCGAGTACGACGCGTTCGACGCGACGCGTGCGGCCTTTCCAGCCGGCACGCTCTCGGGAGCGCCGAAGATCCGCGCGATGGAGATCATCGACGCGTTAGAGCGCGAGCCCCGGGGCGTCTACGGCGGCGGCGTCGGCTACTACTCCTGGACCGGCGACGCCGACTTCGCCATCGTCATCCGGACGGCAACGGTCGAACACGGGACCAGAAGCGGCGACGATCTGATCACCGTTCAGGCCGGCGCGGGCATCGTCGCCGACTCCGACCCGGAGAGCGAGTACGAGGAGACGGAGAAGAAGATGGACGGGGTGCTCGCGGCGCTCGAACGCATCGAGGAGCCTCCCGAACGGGAGGTGAACCGATGAGCGTCGCGGACGCGGCCGCCATGCGGGTCCTGTTCGTCGACAACTTCGACTCGTTCACCTACAACCTCGTCGAGTACGTGAGCCAGCTCCCCGGGACGGACGTGGCCGGTGTGCTCCGGAACACCGCGTCGCTCGAGGAGATCCGTGGGCTCGATCCCGACGCGATCGTCATCTCGCCGGGGCCGGGCCACCCGAAGAACGACCGCGACGTCGGCGTCACGATGGACGTCCTCCGGGAGCTCTCGCCGACCGTTCCCACGCTCGGGGTCTGTCTCGGGCTGGAGGCCGCGGTGTACGAGTACGGCGGGAGCGTCGGCCGGGCCCCCCGCCCCATCCACGGCAAGGCGTTCCCCATCGACCACGACGGCCGGGGCGTCTTCGAGGGGCTCGACCAGGGGTTCACGGCCGGGCGCTACCACTCGCTGGTCGCCACCGAGGTGCCGGAGTGTTTCGAGGTCTCGGCGACGACTGCCGACTCGGGCGAGGACCTCGTGATGGGGATCCGTCACCGCGAGTACCCGATCGAGTGCGTGCAGTTCCACCCCGAGTCGGTGCTGACCGGCGTCGGCCACGACGTCATCGAGAACTTCCTCGCGTCGCTGTGAGTCGACGCCACCCCGGACCCGTCGCCGGTCGTGCCGTCGCGGATCGCTCCGTCCGGTCGCCTCGCATCCCGACCGCGGTCCCGCCCCGTCGCGCCGGCCACGACACCGGTGGTAGTCAACTACCCCACCCTACTTCGCTCAGCCTGACGGCCTCGCTCGTCGAGGGTGGGGCTTGTCCATGAACTCGGCCTCTGACCCATCCGGGTGGGCGGTGAATCCGCCGTTCGGCGTCACGGTTCCAGACTTCAGGGCGAGCTGACTGTCGCCCGTCCGCCGAGACGACTGTTGGCCTCGACGGACATACCGCATCCCGATGTTCTTCGCCGCGTTGTAATCTGCATTCGCTTCCGCCCCGCACTTCTGACACCGGAAGTCGTTGCGAGTCGGGCGATTCCCGTCCGCCGTGAACCCACACGCTGCGCATCGCTTCGACGTGTACGCCGATCCGACTTGCTTCACTGCGACTCCCTCGACCTCGGCCTTGTACTCGACCTGCTCGTAGAGCGTCCGGAACGCCCACTTGTGCCCCCACGACGCACCCGTCCGGTCGCGGATGTAGGTCAGGTTCTCGAACGCGATGACGTCGCATCCGTATCGGAGTGCTTCGTCTATGATGGCGTTCGATGCCCGGTGGAGGACATCCCGGACGTATCGGAGTTCGCGCCTGCTCGACCGTTTGAGCGTCCGATGGGCACTTCGCGTCCCGGTCTGCTGGAGTCCGCCGCGGACCTTCTCGAACTCCCGGAGGTCATGTGTTAGCTTCCGGCCGCTGATGAAGTGAGCTGTGCTAGTGACGGCGAGGTTCTCGATACCGAGGTCGACCCCGAGGACCGTTCCGTCCTCGGCGGTGTTCCGTTCGGTATCGGTCTGGTGTCGGCGGAAGCCGATATGTAAGAAGTAGTCGCCGTCCCGGGCAGTGAGCGTACTCTCGGTGATATCCCATTCGTCCGAGTCGAGGTACTGTCGCTGGTAGCCATCATCGGCGGCGGGGAGCGCAAGCGGACACCGGATACGGTTCTCCGTCGTGGAGAGTGACACGGTGTCGTCGTCGAACAGCGTCATTGTCCGGGTGTCGTACTTCACCGTCGGACTGGTGAACGAGGGTTTGCTGACCCGCTTTCC
>JBEPXB010000449.1:0-3285 GCA_041642135.1 Halobacteriales archaeon
CTCACCAGCTCCCCGCCCTTCGATATCTCCACGGAGAGCCCGGTGTCCGGCAGGACGACCCCGGTCTCGGGGTCCCAGACGGTCGACATCAGGTGGACGTCGTCGCCGCTCTCGATCCCCGTCATCTGCACGTCCTCCCCGTTGACGTTCCAGAACCGGTGTGGGTAGGAGTACATGGTGGCGAACCGGTACTCGCCCGACGTCCCCATCCCGGCCATCGACATCCCCTCGACGTGGGTCGGGAAGTAGACCGCCGCCGGGCGGTCCTCGAGGACCGGCGGCGAGGAGGGGATCGACCGGGTTTCGACGAGTCCCGCACAGCCGGCCAGCCCCACGACGCTCGCCGTCCCGAGCCCCCCGAGGAAGTCCCGTCGCTTCATACCGGAGGGTCGGAGCCTGACGGAAAAGGCGGTTGTGGTCCGACCGTCTAGCCTACTCCCCGAGCAGCGAGTCGACCAGCCGGGTGAACCGGTCGACGAGCCGCCCGGGAAGCGTCGGCCGCGCCCGCCGGAGGAGCCGGGCCGTCCGCTCGGGGTACGCGAGACGGAACACCACCGCGCCCCGGGCGTCGCGGGACTCCGCGACCAGCCCCGCGTCGACGAGGCGTTCTGCGTGCCAGGAGAGCGTGCTCCGGGCGATGCCCACTCTCTCGGCCACCTCGGTCGCGGGCGCCTCGCCGGATTCGAGGAGCACGCCAACGATATCGGCACTCGTCTCCCGTCGGAGCAGTGCGAGCGCTCGGCGCTCCCAGGCGTCGAACGACGGCGGGTAGTAGTGGGTCCGACCGTAGCAGTCCTCGGCGACGAGTCGCTCGCCGAGCAGGCGCTTGAGGTGGTACTGGACCTGTCCGGGGGCCATGTCGAGCCCGCGGACGAGCGCGTTGAAGTGGACGCCCGGATCCCCCCGAACGTGCTCGACGATCCGCCGGCGGGCCGCCTCGCCACGCTCAGTCATCGCCCCTCCCCCCGCCGCCGGTTCCGGGTCCGACGTCGGTCCGTTCGTGCGACGCGACCGACCGCCGGGCGCTCCGCGCGGTGACCACTGCGGCGATGACCAGTCCCGCCATCGCCACGTCCAGCACGTGCTCCAGCGTGTGGTGGGTGGCCGTGCCGATCGTTCCCGTCATCGAGCCGACGGCCACGGCCGTCCGGGCGAGCAGCGTCAGCAGCGCCAGCGCGACGAGGAGGTACGACCAGGAGCGCCGCCGGAGCAGCGCCACCAGCGCGAGGCCGACGAGGCCGGCGCTGGCGAGGCCGGCGACCGACAGCACCAGTGCGAGCGCGAGGTCCGAGGCCATGCACGTCGTCGGCTGTAGGCACCCGACGCCTAAGCCGATTCCGGTGACCGGGACGCGTCACACTCGCCGGGTTCGCCGGGCCAGCACGAACGACGCCAGTGCGAGCGCCAGGAGGACGACCACCGGGCCGAACCCGGCCCCGTCACTGCCGGTCCCCGGGGTCGGGCTCGCCGATGGCGAGTGCGTGATCGACGGCGGTCCGGCCGTCGGCGTGACGGTCGGCGTGGTCGACGGAGTCGACGGCGCGTCGGTCGGCGAGGCCGTGACGACGATCGAGCCCTCGTCGGGCGTCGGGGTCGGCGTCCGTCCGGGGAGGACCTTCTCGACGCCGAAGCGCGTGCCGACGGGCTCCTCGCCGACCCGAACCGGACGGTCACCGGCGTCGAACGTCCCGTCGCCGTCGTCGACGTAGACGTGGGCCCAGAGCGAGAACGTCGCGTTCGCGGGCCGGGAAGCGAAGAACGCGTCGTCGAGGTCGACCGGGACGTTCGCGTGGCGTCCGGCGTCGAGCGCCGTGGCGCCGACCACCTCGGCCGGGACGCCCCGGGAGGAGTTTCGCAGGACGACGTAGCCCCGCTCGGGCAGGCGGACCGACCGCACCACGACCGTCCCGTCGGCGCTCCGCTGGACGCCCGCGCCGCTCGACGCGCCGACGTACGCCGCCTCTCCCCGGCGGACGACGAACGAGTCGCCCGCGACGCCGCCGAACGACGTGAGCGGCGGGTCGGTCGCGGGGTCGAAGGTCCCGTCGCCGTCGTCGCCGTGGAGGGTGGCCCGGAGCGTCGCGTTCGCCGGGAGGTCCGCCCACGCGTCGGCCGGGATCCGGACGGGTACGTCGAAGACGTCCCGCGTGGAGGCGCTGAACGGCCGGCTGGCGAGGACGCGCTCGTCCCCGTCGTCGCGGTAGAGGACGACGAAGCCGTCCTCGGTCGCGAACACCGACTCCATGCGGACGACGCCGTCGGCAGAGACCTGTGGGTCCGCGCCCAGGTGGTTGATGCCGTGTCCCGCCACGACCCCCGCGAGCGGGAGGGCGACCGCGAGGACGACCAGCACGAGGAGGGCGACCTCGCGGGCGCTGGGGGACCGGCGCATGGTCGATTCTCGGGGACGGCGCCGAAAAGCGTTGTCGACCGACGAGGACGACGGCGATGGCGTTCCACCGACGGCCCATGGATCTACGGGGCCCGCGGACGCCGGGGTGGATGGGGCCCGGGCTACGGGACGACTACGGGACCGAGAGCGTCGCGGGGTCCATCTCGATGAACGCCCGCTCGTACCCCTCGTGGCGGGCCACCTGGGGGGGGAGCGTCGGAGTGAGCGTCAGTTCGTCGCCGGACTCGACCGTGGCGTCCCCCAGCGCCGCGCCGTAGTGGTAGTCGAGGTCGGGGTCGAGCGTCCGAACCAGTATCCCGTCGAAGACGGTCTCCCCGCCCCGGGAGAGCGTCGCCTCGAGCCCCATCGCCGGGAGGACGATCCGGTTGTAGGGCGTCCGGGCCGAGACGGCGAGGTATGGACCGTCGCCGTCGACCCCACCTCGAGGAGCCTCGAGGACCGTCGTCAGGAGCTGCGCGTCGTCGCTCGTCGCCGTCCCCAGCACCCGTCCCGGGAGTTCGCCCTCCGTCGGCGCGAGCGCCTGCGGCATCCCCATATCCATCGGCTTCACCGCGCCGCGCTGGCCGTAGGCGTCGAGTTCGCGGACCGTGACCTTCCGGCGCTCCGCCTCGTCGAACGCGAGCGGGATCTCGATCGTCGCGGGGTCGCCGAACTCGCCGGCGAAGGCGCCCGTCCGCCGGATGCCGAGCCCGCCGACGCTCACCCGGGCGACGTACTCGCCGTCGCCGTCGAGCCCGAAGTTCCCCCCGTAGTGAAACCCCATCCGCTGGGAGAGCATCGGGTAGATGACCTCCTGGCTCACCAGGTCGTCGTCGCGAACTATCTCGACGGAGACGCCGGCCTCCGGGAGCACCGTCCCGGTCTCGGCGTCC
>JBEPXB010000450.1:0-3280 GCA_041642135.1 Halobacteriales archaeon
GGAGGAGGGGATCGAGGCGATGAAGATCTGGCCGTACGACGACATCGCCTACGAGAACGGCGGACAGTACGTCTCGCCGAGCGATCTGGAGGCCGGCGCCGAGCCCCTGCGAGCGATCCGCGAGGCTCACCCGGAGATGGACGTGGCGATGGAGTTCCACGGGCTCTGGAACGCCCAGTGCGCGAAACGGATCGCCCGCCATCTCGAACAGTACGACCCGATGTGGCTGGAGGAACTCCTCGAGATCGGGAGCCTCGAAGCGTACGCGGAGGTGGCGCGGTCGACGAGCCTGCCCGTGAACGTGAGCGAGCGGCTGATGACCAAGTACGACTACGAGGACCTCCTCGCGACGGTCCCCGTGGACGTGGTGATGCTCGACCTCGAGTGGGTGGGCGGACTGACGGAGGCCCGGAAGGTCGCGGCGATGGCCGAGGCCGCGCAGGTCCCAATCGCCCCACACAACTGCGGCGGCCCGGTGCTCCACTTCGCGAACCTCCACCTCGGCGCGGCGGTCCCGAACCTGATGGTCATGGAGTCGGTCCGCGGGCGGTACAACGGGTGGCACCGTGACCTCGTCACCACGCCGGCCGAGGCCGAGGACGGCCGGCTCCTCCTGCCCGACGGGCCGGGTCTCGGGACCGGACTTTCCGACGCGGTGCTCGAGGCCGAGGGCGCCGAGCGACGGGTGACCGAGGCCTGATTTCGGTACCGGGACTCGTACGGTCGTGCGTAGTCTTTTACCGTCGATCACCCGGGCGGAGTCAGTGATCGACGGTACATCGTTACGCACGACCGAATCAGAACGTGCTCGAACTGAACCCGCCGTCGACGGTGAGCACTTCGCCCGTCGTGTAGCTCGCGGCGTCGCTTGCGAGGTAGATGGCCGCCCCCGCGAGTTCGGCGGGGTCACCGAACCGCGGGATCATCGACCGGCCGGTGACTTCCCGATGGCGCTCGGTCCCCTCGGCGTAGGCGTCCTTCGTCTGCTCTGTGATGAAAAAGCCCGGCCGGATGGCGTTCACCCTGATATCGGGCGCGAGGTCCTTCGCGGCGGCGCGGGTGAGCGAGTCGACGCCCCCCTTCGCCGCGGAGTAGGCGCTCAGCTCCGGGAGCGCGAGCACCGAGGCGAGCGACGCGATGTTCACGATGCTCCCCCCGCCCATCCGTTCGGCGAAGGTCCGGATCGCGCGGTAGACTCCATCGAGCTGGACGTCCAGCACTTTCTGCCACTCCTCCTCGGTCACGTCCTGGACGGATTTCCGCGCGATGGCGCTCGGGGAGTTGACGAGGACGTCGATGCCACCGAACGACTCCACCATCCCGTCGGCGAGCGCCGTCAGCGAGTCGGGGTCGGAGACGTCACACGTCAGTTCGAGCGCGTCCGCGCCGCGTTCCCGGACCGCCTCGGCGGTCGCCTCGACGCGCTCGGGCGTTCGACTCGTCGCCGCCACCGCCCCGGCGCCGTCCGCCGCGAAGCCGAGCGCGATCGCCCGACCGATGCCGCTCGTCCCGCCGATCACGACTGCCCGCTTGCCCTCGACCGAGACCGACGTGTGCTTGTAGTCTGCCATGGCTGGGTGTCCGGCAGGGGCGTGATAGTTCTTTTCGCGCGGTGCCCCGCCCGGTCGACGAGGGAACCGAACGGACCGACGGAGATCCGCGTCTCACCGTGTGGTATACCGGGCTCGCCGTGTGGTAGACCGGACTCGGTCACACGTACGAAGGAGAACGTCCGCTGTGCTCGAGCGCCCCGATCAGGGGCATCGCGCGCATCACGAAGTGCATTATCAGGCCCGTGCCGACGCCGGCGACGAGCCCGCCCGCCACTGCTCCGCCCCACAGCCGAGTGGGCGTCCAGGCCATCGCAGCCGGCTCGTGGGTTTCAGAACTCGCGCTTTATTATCTTTAATCGATTGGTTTATAATGACATAAGCGATCTCGGAGCGTAAGTGGTGTATCGAACGTTTCTCCGGGGGTAGAGCCCTCTATCCTCTCCGTTTCGGGGAGATTCACCCGAGATACTGACACGGATCGTAGAGTATCGGCCCGGTCGACGAGGACGTAGCACAGCTTTATACCCACACGTCGTGCGACCCACGAGGCATGGAGATCACCGGCGTCGACACCTACACCCTGCACCTGCCCATCGACCGGACGGTCGGCGACTCGCGGCTCGCCATCGACGACATGTATCCGGTCGTGGTCGAGATCGAGACCGACGAGGGCTACACCGGGACGGGCTGGATGGGCTCGCTCGGGTTCGCGCCCGACCTGCTGGAGCGGTTCGTCGACTCGCAGTTCACCGACCTCCTGATCGGACGGGACCCGTTCGCGACCGAGGCGATCCGCGAGCGGCTCCGTACCCAGACGATCTACTACGGCGAACTCGGCATGAGCGCGTGGCCGCGGGGGGCCATCGACGTCGCGCTCTGGGACATCAAGGCACAGGCCGCCGGACAGCCGCTCTACAGGCTCCTGGGCGGCGAGGACGACTCCGTGCAGGCGTACGCCTCGAGCATGGACTCCCACCACGGGGTCGACGAACTCGCGGACCTCCACGGCGGGTTCGCCGACCAGGGGTTCACCGCGTTCAAGACCAAGGTCGGCGACAAGCCCGCGAGCGAGGAGGCCGAGCGCGTGGCCGAGATCCGCGAAGCCGTCGGCGACGAGGCGGAGATCTTCGTCGACGCCAACCAGGCCTGGACGGTCAAGGAGGCCATCAGCACGGTCCGGAAGCTCGAACCCCACGGCATCGGCTGGGTCGAGGAGCCCATCTCGGAGTTCGACCACGCGGGCCACGAGCGGGTCGCGGCGGCAATCGAGCCGCCGCTCGCGACCGGGGAGATGGTCAACCGTCCCGAGCAGTTCCAGCACCTCCTCGAACGCGGCGGGATGGAGGTCGCCCAGCCGGATCTCGTCCGTGCGGGAGGGATCACCGGACAGACCGCGGTCGCCCGCCTCGCCGCGACGCACAACGTCCCGCTGGCGACGCACTTCTACTACGTCGTCAGCGCACACGTCGTGAGCGCCGCGCCGACGGGCTGGATCGTCGAGTACATCCCCGAGTACGACGTCGGCCCGCTGCTCGACCCGGAGCCCGTGATCGAGGACGGCCGCGTCCACCTGCCCGATGCTCCCGGACACGGCTACCGGATCGATCCCGACGCAAAGGCGGAGCACCTGGTGACGTTCGACTAGAGCGTCAGGAGTCTGCGTCGAGACGCTCGGCTTCGCCCTTTGTGAGTCCGCCGGAGTGCGTGGCCTCTGCTGACGCCCCGGC
>JBEPXB010000451.1:0-3275 GCA_041642135.1 Halobacteriales archaeon
TCCAGGGGTTCACGAACGCCGTCTTCCAGCTCCCCTTCGGCTACCTCTCCGATAGCTACGACCGCCGGTTCGTGCTCGCGCTCTCGATGGGGCTGAGCACGGCGAGCGTGTTCGTCGTCGCGCTCGCGCCGACGTTCGAGGTGCTCCTCGTCGGACAGGCCCTGCTGGGGATCGGCATCGCGGGCCATCACCCCGTCCACTTCCCGCTGCTGGCCGACGCTTCCCCCGAACACCTCCGGGCCCGCGCGTTCAGCGTTCGCGGGTTCCTCGGGAGTCTGGGGTTCGCCGCGCCGCCGGTCGTCGTCACCGCCGCCGTCGCCGTCCCCGGGCTGACATGGCGGCACGCCATCGGCGCCATCGGCCTGTTCGGGGCCGTCTACACCGCCGTCACCCTGTTCGCGTTCTGGCGCTACGTCGACCCCGAGACGACCACGCCGGCGCCGAGCGAGTCCGGAGCCGGGCGGCCGCTCGGCGAGCGGCTCCGCGAGGAGCTCCGGGCCGTCGTCGCCGCGCCCGCCATCCTCGCGCTCGCGCTGCTCGCACTCGTCTCCTCGGTCGCCTCCTGGAGCGTCACCTCCTACGCCGTCGTCCTCCTCCAGGACGGCTACGGGCTCGGGCTCGACGTCGCCAACCTCTCGCTGACGGGGCTGTTCGTCGCCGGCGCCGTCACGATACTCCTCGGCGGCTACCTCTCCGACCGCTTCTCGCCGGGGCCGGTCATCGTGGCGAGCTATCTCTCGGTCGCGCTGTTCGTCGGCCTGCTCGCCTCGTTCGTCCTCTCGCCCGTGCTCGCGGTCGTCGCGGTCGTCCTCGTCGGGGCGCTGCGGTCGCTCGCCGGCCCCGCGCGGTCGAAGCTCGCCGACCTCCTCTCGAAACGGACCGACCTCGGCCGGAACTTCGCCATCGTCTCGGTGGGTACGATGGCTGGCAGTGCCGTCGCGCCGCCGATGGTCGGGGGGCTCATCGAGTACGCCGACCTCCGGGTGGCGTTCGCCGTCGTCGCCGCAGCGTCCGTGCTCGCCGCCGCCGTCGCGCTCGCCATCGTCCGGGCCTACGGGGACGGACGGGAGTTCGGCACGGGGGTCGTGCCGGGCGACGACTGACACCGACACCCGTCGGCCGTCCACACCGGCCGTGGCCCGTCGGGGGGTAGAACGCGTCGTGGGGAGGGTAGAGTGAAGTGCGGTGCCGGTGGACTCCGGGCATGGCCGACGACGGCGCGGACGCCGAGGCAGGCGGGGAGACGGGTGAGCCGGAACGGAAGACCGTCCACCTCGCCTCCTGGGACGACCGCTTCCTCGCGTGGCTGATCGACGTGATCCTCGTCGGGGCGGTCCTCTCGGTGTTCGGGGAGGCCGCCGGGGCGTTCTCGCTACTGACCGGGAGCCTCTCGCTCTCGGCGCCGTTCCTCGGCGTGAACGGCCTCGGGCTCTGGATCTACTGGACGGCGCTCGAAGGGTACCGGGGGCAGTCGGCCGGGAAGACGGTGATGCGGATCGCGGTGACCGACCGTCGGGGCGAGGAGATCGACTACGCGACGGCGGCGATAGAGAGCTTCGGGAAGGCGTTCCTGCTGCCGCTCGACGTACTGGTCGGCTGGCTGTTCATGGAGGAGGAGTACGTCCGCCTGTTCAACCGGCTCTCCTCGACCATCGTCGTCGAACTAGCGGAGGGAGAGGACGTCCCGGCGGACGTCGAGTACGTCAAACCCGACGAGTGAGCGGACGCGAGGAGGACGCCGGTGGCCCACGAGCGCCGTCGGCCCGTTCGTTGCGTGGTTCCCGGTAGAGGACGTGTTGGTGGATATTTATCGTCTCACCCGTATTGTTAACTAGCACCACATCGAGGCCCGGTGTGGTGAGGTACACGACATGAACGGGATCAAAGACGGTGTAGCGGTCGTAACAGGTGCGAGCTCGGGGATCGGTCGACAGTCGGCGCTCCGGTTCGCAGCGGAGGGAGCGAGCGTCGTCGTCGCGGACGTCGTCGAGGACGGTGGGCACGAGACCGTCGAGATGATTCGCGAGGACGGTGGCGAGGCGACGTTCGTCCGGACGGACGTCACCGACCAGGGAGACGTAGAGCGGATGGTAGGGACCGCACTCGAGGAGTACGGCGGCCTCGACTTCGCGCACAACAACGCCGGGATCGAGGGGAACAACCCCCCGCTCGCGGAGCACAGCGAGGAGAACTGGGACCGGGTCATCGACGTCAACCTGAAGGGCGTCTGGCGGTGCATGAAGGCCGAGATACCCGAGATGCTCGACCGCGGTGGCGGTCGCATCGTCAACACGTCCTCGATATCCGGGCTGACCGGGAGTGGTGGCGCGCCGTACGTGGCGAGCAAGCACGGCGTGATCGGGCTGACGCGGAAGGCGGCGGTGGACTACTCGGGCGAGAACGTCCGCGTCAACGCCGTCTGTCCGGGGATCATCGACACGCCGATGGTACAGCGTGCCGGCGAGGAGAGCGGCGAACTGCTGGAGCAGATGAAAGCCTCCACGCCGGCCGGCCGACTGGGCGAACCCGAGGAGATAGCGAGCGCGGTCGTGTGGCTCTGCTCGGACGAGGCGTCGTTCGCGATGGGCCACCCCTTCACGCTCGACGGCGGGCTGACCGTCCAGTGATAGGGACGGTTGTAGTCTTTTACCGGTGATCGCTCGGACGGGATCGGCGATCACCGGTAAATCGTTGCAACCGTCCCTATGAGACGGGGCCGAAAACCCCCGAGAGCGAGAGGCGGGTCCGGCATCCGGGGGCGAGTTCCACTCCCGTCATTCGAACACGGAGCGTCGCGCCGGGACTCGTCGCCCGGCAGAGCCGACGATCCACGACGACCGGGAGAGCGAGCTGGGAGCCCCGCCGGCTCTTCGTGGCCGTCACCACGGACAGCGAGGCGCCGGCCGCGTACGAGCGGCGCATACAGCGTACTACCCCTGTTCGTATAGGCGCGGTGTCGGCGTTTGCGCGACCGTGGCTCAGGTCATGTCGAGGTCGGAGTCGAACCTGGGAACGTTCTCCATGTCCGCGTCGTAGACGTCCTCGAAGGCGTCGCGAGCGATGGTCCGGCGGTGGACCTCGTCGGCCCCGTCGACGATGCGGAACGGCCGGACCGACTCGTAGAAGTACGCGACCGGGAGGTCCTTGCTGATGCCGCTCCCGCCGAGACACTGCACCGCGAGGTCCATGATCTCGTTCGTGACGTTCGCGGTGTACATCTTGGCCATCGCCACCTCGATGCGGGCGTCGCTCTCGTCGAGTTCGCGGGCCGCGTG
>JBEPXB010000452.1:0-3272 GCA_041642135.1 Halobacteriales archaeon
CCACCCCGACCGATACGCCGAGCGACGGCGGTGACGGTGGCGACGGCGGCGACGGCGGGGACATGACGGTCGACCTGCCGACGTACACGTACCTCAACAACTCCCAGAGCTACAACCCGCCGCGCCACGACGCGATCAACCTGATCGCGCGCCAGCTCAACGACCTCGGCCTGGACGTCGAGGTCGAGACCCTGGAGTGGGGCACCCTGTTCAACAGGGTCTCCGTCGAGTACGACTACAGCTTCTCGACCTGGCACACGTTCTTCACCATCGACCCGGTGCTGGAGCTCAACTCGACGATGAACTCCGAGAACACCTCGCCGGGCGACGGGAACTTCTCGGGCTACGAGAACCCGGACGTCGACGAGCTGATGGCGAACTACCTCGGCAGCCCGAGCGCGGACGAGCGGGTCAGTAACGTCCACGAGCTCCAGCAGATCCTCATGGACGAGGTGCCCCAGATGCCCATCGCCCACATGCCGCAACTGGCGGTGTTCAACAACACCCAGGTCCAGAACTGGCAGCCGCAGCTGTCGCTGGGGTACAACTCCTACTGGACGATGATCAACCTGGAGATGCAGAACGGCGAGACGGCCCTGAAGGGCTACTGGCCGGAGACGCTCTCCACGATGAACGTCCTGGGCCACAACGACGAGAACAAGCACGTCTACCAGTTCACGGTGATGTACGACACGCTCCTCCGGCTCGACAACAACGGGGAGCTCAACACGGACGTCAGCCTCGCGACGGACTTCGAGCGGGTCGACGAGACGACCGTCGAGTACACCATCCGGACGGACCACTCGTTCCACGACGGCGAGGACCTCACCACCGAGGACGTGGCGTTCAGCTACAACTACATCACCGAGAACGAGGTGCCGATCTACTCGGTCCAGTCCCAGTTCATCGAGGAGGCCGAGGCGGTCGACGACAGCACCGTCCGGGTCAACATGTCCGAGCCCCTCGGGCCGTTCAACACGCTCGTCGCCACGCAGCTGCCCATCCTGCCACAGCACAAGTGGGAGGGCCGTAGCAACCCGAGCGAGCAGAACATCGAGGAACCGGTCGGCAGCGGCCCGCTCCAGTTCGACTACTGGAACCGCGGGACCGAGTTCGGCATGGCGCGGTTCGACGACCACTTCGCGCCGGTCGACTTCGAGGAGCGGTTCTGGCGGATCATCCCCGAGGCCTCGACGGTCTGGGAACTGCTCCTGAACGGGGAGCTCAACTACGAGCCGTTCGGCCGCATCGACCGCTCGCTCAACGAGAACCAGAGCGAGGACCAGATCACGGTCCAGTCGAACCCGGCGACCTCGTTCTGGCACTTCACGCCGAACGAGCGGCTCGAGGGCCTCGGCGACGTCGCGGTCCGGAAGGCGCTGGTCAACGCCATCCCGCGGACGCCCATCGTCGAGCAGATCCTGTTCGGCTTCCCGGAGCCCGGCTTCGACATCGTCTCCCCGGCGTTCGGCCCGCTGCACACCCCCGAGGTCACGGAGTACGAGGAGAGCATGGAGCAGGCCCGGAGCCGGCTGTCCGAGACCGACTACGTCCAGTAACCGGACACTACACCGACCGAAACCCACTTTATCGTACGTTCCTCACGACCGAACGACCGCCCGACCGAACCACAGACAAACACACGCATAACAGATGGGAAAAGCTAGCTTCGTAATCAGGCGGGTGCTGCAGCTCGTGGCCACGTTCTGGGCAGTCGGGACCGTCCTGTTCTTCCTGTTCAGGCTGATGCCCGGCGACCCGACCTCGTTCATCATCTCCCCACAGATGACCGCCGAGGCCCGCGAGCGGATCATCGCGAGCTACGGGCTGGACGAGCCGCTACACGTACAGTACGTCAAGTTCCTCCAGAACGCGTTACAGCTCGACTTCGGGCAGTCGTTCCACTCGAAAGAGCCCGTACAGCAGGTCATCTGGACGTACCTGCCGAACACGCTCGTGCTGATGCTGACGGCGTTCGTCATCGCGTACACGTTCGGCATCACGCTCGGCGTGCTGTCGGGGTGGTACCGCGGCTCGCGCTTCGAGCGCAGCACGGTCATCACGGCGCTGGTCGCCCGGAGCGTGCCCAGTTTCTGGGTCGGTCTGATGGTCCTCTGGGTGTTCGGGGCCGGGATGGGCGTCATCCCGATGACCGGGATGACCTCCTCCGGGACCGACCCGGGGAGCTTCTGGAACATGGTGTTATCGCTCGACTTCCTCCATCACCTCCTGGCGCCGGCGCTCGTGCTGGCGTACTACTTCATGGGCTACCCGCTGCTCATCATGCGCTCGAGCATGCTCGAGGTGCTCGCGGAGGACTTCATCGACGTCTGTCGGGCGAAGGGGCTCAGGGAGCGCACCATCATGTTCAGACACGCCGCGCGGAACGCGATGTTGCCCATCGTGACGGCGGCGGCGATCGCGCTGGGCTACGCCGTCGGCGGGGCCGTCCTCATCGAGACGGTGTTCGCGTGGCCCGGTATCGGTCGGGAGATGGTCCGTGCGGTCATCCGCCGGGACTTCCCGGTGGCACAGGGCACGTTCATGGTGCTGGCGTCGACCATCATCATCCTGAACTTCGTCGCGGACCTGGCATACGGCTACCTCGACCCGCGGGTGACCTACGACTAGAACAATGGCACAGGAAGACATCACGCGGTCGATAATGGACGACGTCGAGGACCGGCAGTCTCGCGAGGAGATCAGCAAGTGGCAGCGCAACCTCCGGCTCTGGCGCGAGACGCTCGGCGAGCACTGGGAGCAGCTGACCGACGAGCTGTCGGTCCGGCTCTCGATGCTGACGGTGGCGATCTTCGTCCTGGTGGCGATACTCGCGCCGTACATCGCGCCGAACCCGCCGCTGGAACGGCAGTACCAGACCGCCGACGAGATCCTCATCGAGAAGTGGGCCGAACCGTCGCTGTTCGGCCTGGGGGCGGACTCGGGCTACATCCTCGGGACGACCGCCGAGGGGTTCGACATCTTCAGCCAGCTCGTGTTCGGTACCCGCGCCGCGCTGCTGGTCGGGCTCATCGCCGCGGTGTTCACCGCCGGCATCGGGACGTTCGTCGGGCTGATCGCGGGCTACTACGGCGGCACCATCGACGACGCCCTGATGCGCCTCGTCGACTTCATGTACGGGCTGCCGCTGCTGCCGACGGTCATCGTCCTGGTCGCGCTCACCGGGCCGAGCCTCTGGAACATCATCCTCGCGGTGATCATCCTCCAGTGGCGCGCGACGGCCCGCGTCATCCGGTCGCAGGCGCTCTCCT
>JBEPXB010000453.1:0-3254 GCA_041642135.1 Halobacteriales archaeon
CGTAAATAAAATAGAGACGGGACTCCCCATCGAACCAGTACGATAGCGGACGCATGCTGGGTGCTCCATCGGTGGGAAGTCCGAGCACGCCTACGCTCTGGCTCGAGAGAAACCCCTTGACCTGGTCCTCGTCCATCTGGACGACGCCGTAGTCGGCGAACTCGTCGATCGTCATTGGAAAACGCAGAAGGGGTAGATCGTATAAAGCGGTTCGTCGGTTCCCAAGTCACGAGAGCAGACACTGTGACGCATCTATGTACGGCTCCGTTGGCGCTCGTATCGAATGCCGTAACCGAAACGACGAGCTATTACGCCACGTTCGTGACCCTGTCCGATCCCATCCCTCCGAGCCAGAGCTGCAGCCATTGTCTTGCTCGAGAATATCTAATTTGTTTAATTTTTGATCCAAGTGGATTTGGATTGTTTTGGTATGCTCCCTCCCCACGTAGGGGGGTCCGAAGGCGTGACCTTCGACAGCTGAATCGCAGCGTCGTCAACTCCAGACTATCCCGGCGTCCGTGCCCGGACCCGCACGTTCGACGATCCCGCCTACTCGCTCTCGACCATCACGTCGGAGGCCTTGATGACCGCCGTCGCCGTCGACCCCTCCTCGAGTCCGAGCCGGTCGACGGACTTGCTGGTGATGGTCGAGGTCACCTCCGTCCCGTCGACGTCGATGACCACTTCCGCCATCGGGCCGGACGTGTCGATGCTCACCACGGTACCGCTCAGCCGGTTGCGGGCACTGAGTGCCATACCTGACACGACGCTCCCAGGAATCGTGAACCTCTCGGTCGAACAGGTGCGCGGATGTAGGCGTTTCCGAGGGGTCGTCCGGACCCGACGCACGTGGCTCCCGTGGTGCGTGTCCGGCCAGCGTCCGCGAATCTCACTCGGGCACCCGCGCCCGGACGGAGAAGAGGAACGGCAGGTCGTGCTCCAGTCCCGGGACCCACCACCGCCCCTCCTCGTCCTCCTCCATCGCGGCGAGCTGTCGGAACTCCGACCAGGGGTGCTCGCGGACGAACTCGAGTTCGAGTTCGGTCCCGAGCAGCGCGGTCAGTATCTCGCCCATCGAGTGGGCGAACCCGTGGCTCCGGTCGTGCCCCAGTTCCGCCTCCCGGTCGGCGTAGCTCCCCTCGCCCTCGAACGTGATCACCCCGTCGAAGTAGGGGTACGCGAACCGGAACGCCCCGGGAGTCGAGTCCTCGTGGAAGCTCCCGGTCAGCGGATGGTTCTCGGCGATGTAGAACGTCCCTCCCGGTGCGACGAACTGTTCGACCACATCCGCCCACCGTTCGAGGTCCGGGAGCCAGTAGAGCACGCCGTAGGAGGTGAACACGACGTCGAACTCCCGGTCGAGTACCTCGGGGAGGTCGTACACGTCCGATTCGAGGAACTCGGCGCGGTCGTCGAGGCCGGCCTCGGCGGCGAGTTCGCGCGCCGTCTCGACTGCCGTCTCCGAGAAGTCGATGCCGACTACCTCCGCGCCCTCGCGGGCCCACGAGAGCGTGTCCATCCCGAAGTGGCACTGGAGGTGGAGCAGCGTCGTGCCCTCCTCTATCAGGGGTCCGAGTTCCTCGCGCTCCAGCGGGAGGAGGCTCGACTCGCCCTCTAGGAACGAGGCGACGTCGTAGAACTCGGTGTCGGGGTGGATCGCGGCGAGTTCCTCCCAGTACTCGCGGTTCTCCCGGCGGTACTCGTCGTGGTCGTCCATACCTGACGGCGGCGGGGTTCGGGTAAGTATCTCGTGGTGGCGTGCGACGCCGGGGCAACCTACCCCCGCAGGGCCTCGACGGGTTCCTCGCTCGCGGCCTTCCACGCGGGGTAGAGCCCACTCAGGACGCTCGTGACGACGCCGAACGCGAACGCCGCGAGGATGTAGCCGGCGTTCTCTACGGTGAGCGCGGCCGCCGGGTCCCCGAGGAGCAGCTGTGCGATGGCCAGCCCGCCGAGGAGGCTCAGGACGGCCCCGACGACCCCACCGAGGGTGCCGAGCAGCAGCGCCTCGGAGAGCACGATCCGCAGCACGTCGCGCTGCTGGTAGCCGACGGCACGCAGCACGCCGATCTCCCCCCGGCGCTCGATGGTACTCATCAGCATCACGTTCAGGATGCTCACGCCGGCGACGACGAGCGAGATGGAGCCGATACCGACGAGGAAGAGGTTGACGGCGTCGAACACGGAGCCGACCTGCTGGACGATCTGCCCGAGTTCGAAGATGCTCACGCGCTCCTCGCGCTCGTTCAGCGTCGCCCGGATGGCGACGGCCGTCTCGTTGGCCCGCTCGCCGGTCGACGCGGTGACGACGACCGAGGTGAACCCACGACCGTCGACATCCCGGACAGGGAGGACGACCGCCGAGTCGGGGTTGACGGGCGCGAACCCCTCGGTCGGCTCCAGTACGGCGAGGACGCGGAAGGTCCGGTTGTCGACCGTCAGCGAGTCGCCGACCCCGACGTCGAGGTCCGCCGCGAGGGTCGACCCGACGAGCGCGCCGCTCCGGAACGGTGATGGGATCCGGCCCGTCTCGGCCACGTAGGCCGCTCCGGGATCGACCATCCCGTAGACCGTCGCCCGGGTCCGCTCGCTACGGAACGACACCCGCGAGGTGTTCTGCCGGACGGGGACGACGCTCGCGTCGCCGCTGACGCGCTCTATCTCCCGTACCTCCCGCTCGGTCAGCGGGTCCGGGTCGCCGTCCTCGGCGGTCGGGGAGACGACGATCTGGTTGCCGATGTCGCCGATCGACCCCGTCACCGACTGCGAGAGCGTCGCGCCGAAGACCCCCAGCGAGGCGATGGCCAGGACGCCGATGACGATGCCGAGCATCGCCAGGGCCGACCGGGTCTTCGTCCGGGTGATGTTCCGCCGGGCGAGCAGCAGGATCGGGAACCGCCGGTCGATGGGGTTCATACGACCCGCCCGTCGACGAGGTTCACCACCCGGTCGGTGTAGTTCGTCACCTGGTCGTCGTGGGTGACGGCGACGACGGCGACGCCCCGCTCGCAGACCTCGGTAAACTGTGTCAACACGCTTCGGCCGGTCTTCCGGTCGAGGTTCCCGGTCGGCTCGTCCGCCAGCACGAGCCGCGGGTCATTAATGAGCGCCCGTGCGATGGCGACCCGCTGGCGTTGCCCACCCGAGAGCTGGTCGGGGCGGTACTCCAGCCGGTCGCCCAGCCCCACGCGCCGGAGCAGGTCGGCCGCCCGCTCCGGAGTCCCCTGATCGCGGTCGAGCAGGCGGGGGATCTC
>JBEPXB010000454.1:0-3248 GCA_041642135.1 Halobacteriales archaeon
CGTGACCGGCTCCAGCCAGGGGATCGGCCGGAGCATCGCGGAGACGTTCGCCGCGAGCGGCGCGGACGTCGTCGTCTGCTCGCGCTCGCAGGAGCGGGTCGACGAAGTGGCCGGGGAGATCGAGGCGAGCGACGCGCCCGGCAGTGCGCTCGCCGTCGAGTGTAACGTCCGCGAGCGCGATCAGGTGGAGGCGCTGGTCGAGGCGACCGTCGAGGAGTTCGGCGGGGTCGATATCCTCGTGAACAACGCCGGCGGGGAGTTCGTCGCCGCGTTCGAGGACATCTCGCCCAACGGCTGGAACGCCATCGTCGATCTGAATCTCAACGGTACCTTCCACTGCACGCAGGTCGCGGGCGAGGCGATGCGCGAGGCCGACGGGGGCTGTATCGTGAACATGGCGAGCGTGAACGGCCAGCACGCCGCGCCCGGCGAGAGCCACTACGGCGCCTCGAAGGCGGCGATCATTCGACTCACCGAGACGCTCGCCGTCGAGTGGGCCGAACACGGGATCCGCGTGAACTGCGTCGCCCCGGGGCTCATCCAGACCCCCGGGGTCGCCGAGACGCTGGGGATCGACGCCGAGCAGATGCCCCCCCGCGAGCAGGTCGACCGCCGCATCGGCCACGGCGAGGACATCGCGGACGTGGTCCAGTTCCTCGCCTCCCCCGCGGCCGCGTTCGTCAACGGCGAGACCTACACGGTCAAGGGCGTTCCCCGAGCGGGTAACTCGATGAGTTCGGATCTCGGGCTGGAGTAGGTCCCCGCAACCACCGTTCGGAACCCTGCCGGTGGCACTCGTGCCGAGCGATCACGGCCCGTCGGTCCGGACGGTCACGGCCGGTCAGCCCTCGATGCGGAACGGCTGCCAGCCGTCGGGCTGGCCGGCGAGCCCCGTGACCCTGAGTTCGGACCCCCGCTCGCCCGCCCGTACCCGGATCCGTCCGTCGAACGGCCCCCGGACCATCGCCAGCGTCCGCTCGTCGTGGGCTTCCGGGTCGACGACGAACAGACCGAGCGCGTCCATCGCGGTGACCCGGCCGGTGAACGCGTGGACGAACCGGAACACCGACCGGGGGTCCTCGGCGTACATCAGGAGCGTCGAGACCGAGTCGACGCCCACCCGCAGGGAGCCGCCGCCGACGCCGACGGCGTCGGCGACCTTCGAGAACTGGATCCCGATGCCGGTCAGGTCTGCCGGGCTCCCCACCGAGGCCGCGACGAGCCCGTCACCGACGACCTCGTCCGACCCGGTGCCACAGCAGACGACTCCGACGTTCGCGGCTCCCTCGAGCCGTCGGGCGGCCGCGGCGCCCGGACCGTCGGTCGAGACCAGGACGCCGGCTTCCCCGGGCGTCCGCCCGGACGTCAGTAGCTGGTCGACCAGGGCCCCGGTCCCGTCGACGCCGGACCCCTCGACGAGCAGGTTCGTCCCGACCCGGATCCCCCCGAGAGGGAGCGACGCACCGAACTGGTACTCGTGGCCGGTACGGCCGTCCGTGCCGGAGGCCGCGGGAGTCACCGCTCCACCTCTACCCGTTCGGCGAGCCGACGCCGCAGTTCGAGCTGCTCCATCGTCTCCTCGCCGAAGTCGGCCAGCATCGACCGCTCGGCCTCGGAGAACGACCGCGGCTCGTCGTCCATGACACAGAAGGTACCGACGACGTGGCCCTCCGGTGAGACGAGTTTCGTCCCGGCGTAGAACCGGAGCCCCTCCTCGGCGAGCGCCTCGTTGGCCGCGAACAGCGGGTCCGTCGCGAGGTCCTCGATGACGACGACGCCGTCCTCCAGGAGAGCGTACGTACACACGGTGTCCTCGCGGGGGAGCAGGGTCGGCCCCTCCCCGACCTGTTCGAGCATCAGCTGCTCGTGTTCGAACACGAACGTCACGAACGTCAGCGAGGTCCCGAAATGCGCCGCGGCCATCTCCGTGAGCCGGTCGAGCGCCGCCGAGGCCTCCTCCGCGGCGGGCCGGTAGGCCTCGACGGCCGCGATCCGGCCCGTCTCGTCCGTCGGCAGCGGGTACGCGGTGTGGGTCCGCATTCGGACGAGGCTCTCGACGAGCGTCGCGAGTTCGGACTCGCCCCGGGCGCCGCGGGGGACGAACTCGACGACGATATCCTCGGCCGCTTTCGTGTCGACCTCGTCGTGCGGTGTCGCCGTGTAGAGCACGCAGGCGGCGTCGGGACGGTGTTCCCGTATCGCGGTCGCCACGTCCAGCCCCGTGCCGTCCGGGAGGACGTACTCGGTGACCGCGCAGTCGACCGGGGTCGAGGCGACGGTTTCCCTGGCGCGCTCGACGCCGTCCGCTTCGACGACGTCGGCACCGCCAGGAACACCCGACTCGAGGGCGTCGGCGGTGTCCGCTCGTCGGTCGCCGTCGCCGTCGACACAGAGGATGGTGGCGTCCATGGCGCGTTTCTCGTCCGGAGGGACCGACGGAGCGATAAAAAACTCGCGGACGGAAACCGGATCATAGTCGCGGGGTTCGACCGCCCTACAGCCGTTCGAGCCGCGAGAGCCCGTTCCAGATAGCGTCGACCATCCGCGACTCTCCCTCGCCGGTCGCGTCGTCCCACCCGCGGGCCAGCGCGTCCTCGAGGGTCGCGAGCGAGTGGTTCTCGAAGTTGTTCAGGCCCCTGAAGTCCTCGAGCGCCGCGCGCTCGGCCTCGCCGAACTCGGTTCGGGGTGTCCCCTCGTAGAACCCGAGGTCCGCGAGCGTCCCGAGGACGGCCTCGGCGGTCTCGCCCTCGAGTTCCCGCGTGTCCTCGGGTTCGGCACGTTCGAGGAGGGTGACGTCGTACACCTTGAACACCCGCTCGAGTTCGTCGATCGGGTGCTCGTGGTCGTCGACGCGGACGTCGACCCACCGGTCGTTGCCGCCGTCGTAGCCGCCCTCCGGCTTGGCGATGTACATCGCGGCACCCTGTTCGCCACGGGAGTCCCCGCCGGTCTCGTTTCCCGCACCTAGCGCCGCGAGCAGCCGCTCGGGGAGGCCACCCTCCGTCGTCTCGTAGGTCTCGGCCATCGCCTCCAGCGTCTCGTGGTTCTCGAGGATGTTCCCCTGGACGGTGTACGTCTCGCCCTGGATGTCCCCGGCGACATCGAAGCACTCCTCGCCGGTGAACGCCGCGACACTCCCGTCCTGCCCTACGATCCCGACCTGCCGGCTCTCGGCCTCGTCGTCGGCCGCCGTGAGCGCTTCGACGGTCTCGGCGGCGGTGTGACCCTCGCGGAGCAGGTTCAGTCCG
>JBEPXB010000455.1:0-3240 GCA_041642135.1 Halobacteriales archaeon
GCCCCCCCCCCCGCGACGACGAGGACCATCAGGACGGTCAGGCCGGCGACGGCCAGCGCGGGGTGGGTCAGCGCGAAGACCGCGGCGGGCGGGAGGGCCGCCAGCACGAGCGTGGCGAGCACGGGCGGCGCGCGCCGCCGGGCCCGTTCCAGTCTGAGGTCGGTGCGTCGTTCGAGCAGCGTCTCGGTCGGTAACATCGTAGTTCCGCCGCCTCGCGGCGGCAGGGAGCGCGGGCGGAGTCGAACCGCCCCGCAGGCGCGGTCGTCGCAGACCGCGCGGGCCGGCCGCGCCCTACCCGACGTCGACGACGACCGCCTCGACGGCCTCGATGCCGAAGCCGTCGAGTAATCGGTCGCGAGCCGCGTCGGGGTCGGTCGTCTCGTCCATGCCGAGCCGGGCCGTGACGTCGACGTGGATGTCGAACGAGTCCGGCCGGACGGCGCCTATCTCGCCGACGTCGACCGTCTCGACGCCGGCCACCCCGGCGAGGACCTCCCGGACGCCGGTGGGGAGGTCCCCCATCGCGCCGCGGGGGACGCGGAGGGTGACCGCGGCCTCGACGGCCGCGCCGGCCTCGACGGCGGCGGCCTCGTCCGTCGGTTCGTTCGTGTGCTGTTCGGTCTCGTTCGCTGGTTCTGCTGCCATAGGCTCCCGGCGCGGTTCGAACGCGCGTCTCGGCGAATGCCGCGTGTTGCCGCTACACCACGGGAGTGAGAGGGCGTACTCGCGCGGCGTCAGGGGGGACGGCCGCGCCGGAGTGCCACACGGAGCCGGCATGGGCACCCCAGGTCGCCGGACGGCGCCGCCGCTGTCCGGCGATGGGCTCGCGTCGGGCGGTATCACACCCCCCGAACGGGGGTGGGTCGGGCGGAGGAGCTCCGAACTCGGTGCGCGCGACGACGGGCGGCAGGAACGGGGACGGTCCGCACCCGGCCGCTCACGCCGGAGGCAGCCGCTCCCGGGTCAGAGTCGGGAGAAGGCAGCCCGGTGCCGGCGCGTGGTCACGCGGCGGGCCGAGTGCGGAGGTGACCGTCGACCGCCACCAGCTTCGCCCCCGGCCCGGACCAGTCGACACCGATCACCTCGTCGGCATAGGTGTCGAACCTGGACCCGGACGCGCCGCTGTCGAGCGCGGCGAGCATCGGGTTCGGCGTAGTGGTGGTCATCGTCGGTCACCGCTCGTCCGTGTCGGACGAACGTATCACCTCCTCTACGAGGGAAGGTATTAATATTTTTGCACGAATGGTACGCCACACCATGGCGTGAAAATTCGCCCAGTTCATGGGTTCTCCACCGCGATATTCTCGAGAGGAATGAGTCGCCCCCGACGGAGCGGCGCGTCGACCTGTCAGAGTTCCCGCTCGTCGACGACGAGCGACCGGTCGAGGTCGGCCGCGCGCGCCCGTCCGGTCAGTCCGAGGGTCAGATCGAGGTCGGCGACCAGGTTCCGGCAGACCTCCTCGACGCCGTTCGCGCCGTCGACCGCGAGCCCGTAGACGTACGGCCGGCCGATCCCCACGGAGTCGGCGCCGAGCGCGAGCGCCTTCAGCGCCTCCGCGCCGCGGCGGACGCCCGAGTCGAAGAGGACGGTGGGGTCGGGACCGACCGCCTCGCGGACCCGGGGGAGCGCCTCGAAGGCCGCGATCTCGCCGTCTATCTGCCGGCCGCCGTGGTTCGAGACGACTACCCCGTCCGCGCCGCGTGCGAGGGCCTCCGTCGCGTCCTCGGGATGGAGCAGCCCCTTGACGAGCACCGGCAGGTCGGTGTAGCCCGCCAGCCACTCGACGTCCTCCCAGACCAGCGAGTCGTCGCCGAACACGTCGAAGAAGGTCTGCACCGTGGTGAACTCGTCGGCGTCGGGTTCGCCGTCGACGAGGTCGGCGAACGCCGGGTCGCTCGTGTAGTTCGCCAGCCCCTCGCCGTCGGCGAGCTGCGGGAGATAGCCGCGGGAGAGGTCCCGCTCGCGCCACCCCGGGACGGGCGTGTCGACGGTGAGCACGACCGCCTCGTAGCCCGCCCGCTCGGCACGGTCGACCAGGCTCTCGACGATGGCGTCCTCCGTGCTCGGGTAGAGCTGGAACCAGCCCGGCGCCCCGTCCAGTTCCTCGGCGACCGCCTCAATCGTGTACGAGGAGACGGAGCTGAGGACGAACGGGACGCCCGCCGCGGCGGCGCCCCGCGCGGACGCCAGTTCGCCGGCCTCGTGGCAGACGGTCTGCATACCGATCGGAGAGAGATGGAGCGGCGTGTCGTACGTGCGGCCGAACAGGTCGACCGAGAGGTCCCGCTCGGAGACGTCCCGGAGGAATCGCGGGACGATCCGCCAGCGGTCGAACGCCTCGCGGTTCCGGGCGGCGGTCCCCTCCGACCCCGCGCTCCCCTGGACGTAGCCCGCGGCCGCCTCGTCCATCGCCTCGACGGCCGCCGTCTCGAGTTCCTCGAACGTCACCGGGACCTCGGGTTCGATACCCGCCGCACCGCTGACGTATATCTCGCGCTGGCGTGCGTTCCCCGGGTTCTCCTCGGCGTCGGTCATGGGCGTTCGCTCGCGGAGCCCCGTGAAATACGTTGGGCGCCGCGGGGACCTCCGGTGCGTGGACGTCCTCGGAACGGCTACCGGCCGCCGGCCCGCTGTCGCTCCCCGCTCGCGGGGTCGTCCGCGGGGTCGGTGGCTCGCGCGACGGCCGCCATCCCCGTCATCTCGCCGTCCTCGGTGACGAACGAGACGGTCAGGTCGACCACGACCTCCGAGCCGTCGGCCCGACGGACGGGCGTCTCCAGCACCTGTCGTCGGCCGTACTTCGTCTCGCCCGTCTCCATCGCCCGCTCCCAGCCGGCCCAGTGGCGCTCGCGGAACCGCTCCGGGAGGATCGCGTCGACGGGCCGGCCCACGACGTCCGTCGCCTCGTGGCCGAACAGTTCCTCGGCACCGGGGTTCCAGAGCCGGATCACGCCCTCGCGATCGAGGAAGAACACGGCGTCGCCCAGCGCGTCGATCACCCGCTCGCACAGCGCCGCCCGGTCGGTCATGTCCACCGCTCGCCCGGCGGTGGCAAAGGAGCGTCGGTCGCTCGGACGGGCACGGCGACCGGGGCAGCGTTCCGTAGTCGGGACTGCGCGTCCGCGTTCCGTGCGTGTCTGATTCGCGCACGCACGAGCCCGCAGGTCTGTGGAGCGGACGCGATCCTCTCGTGGAGCGCGACCCTCCCGTGTGAAACTGACTCGGGGAGACGTGTCCGT
>JBEPXB010000456.1:0-3235 GCA_041642135.1 Halobacteriales archaeon
ACCGTCGGGTCGGTGGGTGCGGCCCGGTCGACGATGGCCCGGCCGACCGGGTGTTCCGCGAACGTCTCGACGGCCGCGGCGCGAGCGAGCACCTCGCGCTCGCTCGCCCCGTCCGTGCCGTCCGTGTGGACCGCGTGGACGGCCATCTCGCCGGTCGTGAGCGTCCCGGTCTTGTCGAGGACGACGACGTCGGTCTCCGTCGCCCGCTCGAACACCTCCCCCGAGGTGACGACGATCCCCCGGGAGAGCGCCTCGCGGACCCCCGAGGCCACGGCGAGTGGGGTCGCCAGGCCGAGCGCGCAGGGACAGGAGACGACGAGCACCGCGAGACCGGTGAGGAACGCCCCCGTGGGGGTGGCGCCCGTCAGGAGCGCGACACCCGTGGCGACCGCCGCGACGGCGAGCACGAGCGGGACGAAGACGGCCGCGAGCCGGTCGGCCAGTCGCTGGGCGCCCGGCCGACCCGACTGGACCGACCAGAGCGTCGAGACGAGACGGTCCGCCGTGCTCGTCGCGTCCTCGCCCACCTCGACGATCACCCCCCCGTCGGTGAGCATCGCTCCCCCGACCACCTCGTCGCCGGGGCCCTTCCTCACGGGAAGGGACTCGCCGGTGACGAGCGACTCGTCGGCCGCGCCCGTCCCCTCCGTCACCACGCCGTCGACGGGCACGCGCTCGCCCGCGCGGACCACGACTTCGTCCCCCGGGTCGAGGTCCTCCAGGGGGACGGTCTCGGTCCCGTCCGGGCCGCGCCGACGGGCCTCGTCGACCCGCTCTTCCGTCAGGTCGGTGAGGTGGCCCGCCGCCCGCTCGCGGATCCTGGCCTCGTAGTGGTTGCCGACGGTGACCACGACGACGATGACGACGCTCACGTCGTAGTAAACCTCGACCCCGCCCGTCAGGAGGACGCCGGTCGAGTAGACGTATGCGGTGACAGCGGCGAGCGCCACCAGAAGGTCCATGTTCGGCCGGCCCGCCCGCAAGGAGACGTACGCGCCCCGGAGTATCGGGTAGCCGGTGTACCCGAGAACGACGGTGGCGAACAGCCAGACGTTCCCGAGCAGATACCGGCCCGCCGATCCCTCGATAGCGAACAGGACGTACTCCCCGAACCCGACGTAGGTGGGATACAGGAACAGCACGTACCACAGCATCGTCATCATCCCGAAGAACCCGCCCACGAGGATGCGCCCCGTCGCCTCCTCGTCGTCGCCCTCCTCGGTCACCGGGCGGGCGCGGTAGCCCGTCCCCGAGAGGAGGTCGGGAAGGTCGTCGGCCGAGAGGGTCGCGTCGTCGTAGACGAGCCGGACCATCCCGGTGGCGTAGGAGGCCTCCGCGGCCCGGACGCCCTCGCGTCCGACCGCCCGCGACTCGACGAACGCCTCGCAGGTCGCACAGTGCATCCCGTCGACGGCGAGGAACGCCGTCTCGCCGTCGGCCCCGTCGGCGTCGGGACCGGTGTCGATGGTGCTCGGATCGCGCTCGGCGTCGCCGAGCGTCCGGGCCACCTCCGCACAGCCCCGACAGCAGAACGTCCCCTCGATGCCCTCGAGAGCGACCGGTGGGTCCGGCGTCGGGAGGTCACAGAGCGAGCAGGCGTCGTCGGTCATGGCTGTGCGGTGGGCTGAGTAGTGTAGGTCAGGCGAGCGGCTGGTAGAACGGCACCTCGGGCATCGGGAGCGCGATACCGAACTGGGAGAGCCCCATCGCCAGCGGCAGGTAGCCGAGCAGGACGAACAGGACGCCGAGAACGCGGTGGAGTCGCACGCGGGTACCCGGCGAGAGCGTTCCCAGCACGGTGCCGTAGGCGAACAGCGTCGGGACGGTCCCGACCCCGAGGAGGGAGAGTGCGAGCGCGCCGTGGAGCGGCGAGCCGACGGCGAGCGCGTAGAGGAACGCCGGGTAGAGGATCGGACACGGCATGAGCCCGTGGACGGCGCCGAGCGCGACGATCCGTGGACCGCGGACCCAGCGGTCGATGCGGGCGGTAAGCGCCGCGGAGAGGCGACCGAACAGCCCGCCGACGGGGAGGTGTCCGCCGGCCGCCCCGCCGCGGACGTTCGCGAGGCCGGCGACGACGACGAGAAGGCCGACGACGACGCCCGTGACACCCCGGACGGGCCCGGCGACAGCGGCGACGGCGGCCGCGTCGTAGACGAACATCCCGAGCGCGCCCATCGCGGCGCCGACGGTCGCGTAGGCGAGCGTCCGTCCGAGGTTGAACAGCAGGTGCTGGCGGAGTTCGCGGAACGTCGGTCCCCGATCGCGGCGGTCGTGGCCGTGGGTACCCGTGGAGACGGTTCCGCCGTCGGTCGCGGACACGGACTCGGGAGCCATCCGGTCGGCGTACAGCGTCACCAGCGGGCCACACATCCCGAGACAGTGGACGCCGCCGAGCAGCCCGATGGCCGCGAAGGCCACGAGGCCGACGTCCGGGCCGCCCGTTCCGGGCATCCGTCGTCAGGCCTTCCCGGGGAGGTCGCGGTCCTCGATCCAGCCGAACAGCAGCGCCACGCTGGCGGCGATGAGGACGACACTCACCATCGTCAGCGCCATCGAGGCGAAGTCGGCCCGGTCGAGCCCGAAGACCGCCGCCGTGGCCAGTGCGGCCAACACGATAGCCGCGGCGTAGTGTACGGGTATTCGCATGGGGCGCGGTTGGGAGGGTGTTCTTAAAAAGTCGACGCTGCTCCCCGTTCGGCGAGAACCGAAGTCCGTATTAAGTCGCCGTCGTCCGCAGCCGCGTCCGACGCGAGTATGAACGAAAGAGTCGGAACGAACCGGGAGGTGTCGGAGTGATCGGCGCTGCCCGTTCCTATGGAGTTAAGTGCGTCACCCTCCGGGGGGAAGGTGTACAATGAGTGCAGACAGGGGAGGCCTGACGCGCCGGGCCGCGCTCGGGACCGCCGCCGGCACGGTCGCGGCGGCTGCGGCCGGTCCCGGCGTCGCCGCCGCCCAGGAGAGCGACGGGGGCGTCGACTTCGACGGCTGGTTCGACGACGTCTCCAACTACGACGGCGTGGTCGATCGGCGCGGCCAGTCGGAGGTGACCGTCTCGGTGGGCGCGGAGGGCAACGGCGGCAACTTCGCGTTCGGCCCGGCGGCCATTCGCGTCGACCCCGGAACGACCGTGATCTGGGAGTGGACCGGCGAGGGCGGCGGCCACAACGTCGTCGCCGAGGAGGGAACGGACTACTCCTACGAGTCCGAACTCGTCTCGGAGGCCGGGTTCACC
>JBEPXB010000457.1:0-3228 GCA_041642135.1 Halobacteriales archaeon
GGAGGCCGCCGAGGAGTCCGCCGAGCACCGCCGGCGGCTGGAGGAGCTGATCGGCGAACTCGAGGCCGACACCGTCGACTACGAGGAGATCGAGCGACTCGTCGCCGCACAGTACGAGGCGGACACTAACACCGACGGCGTGCTGTACGACCAGCTCGCGAGCGAGGAGACCGCCTACAAGTTCTACGACGACCTCATCGGCGCCATCGAGAACTCCGACGTTCGCTTCGGTATCGACCGCGACCGACTCCTCGCCGTGCTCCGGGAGATCCGGGCCGACGAGGAGGACGGCGTCGAGGCAGTCACCCGCCTGATGGAGACCCGCGAATGAACACGCAGAACCAGTACCTGAAAGCTATCTACCTCGTCCAGGAGCAGGACGACGGCCCCGCCTCGACCGGCCGGGTCGCGGATCTGCTCGACGTCTCGCCCGCCAGCGCCAACGAGATGATCGGTAAACTCGAGGAGCGCGGCCTCGCCGACCACGAGAAGTACAAGGGCGTCTCGCTCACCGACGACGGCATCGTCGAGGCCCGCGACGCCCTCCAGACCTACTGCATCATCGAGCGGTTCCTCATCGAGGTGCTCGAAGTGGAGGAGTTCCGCGGGGAGGCCCGCTCGCTCGAGACGGTCATCGACGCGACGGTCGCCGAGCGGCTCGACACCATCATCGACCGCCCGCCGTCGTGTCCGGACTGCTTCGACGCCGACCACGACGTCTGCTCGCTGCTGCTCTCCGAACTCGACGTCGACCCCGTCTCCGAGGCCGCGGACTGACTTCCGGTTCCGCGAGTCGTTTTTCGTCACGCTCCGGCCCACCGGAGACAGCGGTGCCACGACCGCACGGAGAGGGCACCCCACGTACGAAGGCCTCGGTACGCTAGCGGCGCCAGATCCGCAGAAGCGGCGTCTACAGGCCCAAAGCGCCCGAAACCCCCGTTTCAGTTTCACTCTGGCTGGCCGACCGTTAACACGGGACCGATCAACGGGTCGGGTATGGGGTTCGACTGTCCGAGGTGCGGGAAGACTCTCAGAACCCGGCAAGGGATGCGCCAGCACCACACGAAGGTACACGGCGATCCACTTCCGAACCGAACCTGCAAGAGGTGTGGAACGGAGTTCCACGACGAGAAAGCGATGCGGGCCTTCTGCGATGACTGCAACCCGAACGCGGGCGAGAACAACGGGAACTGGCGAGATGCGAAAGAATCCACCGAGTGTCGACGGTGTGGGTCGGAGTTCGAGTACTACCCATCGAACAAGGACGGGGTGTTCTGTCCCGCGTGTGTCACGGAGGCGGACGAGTTCCTCGGAACCCACTACGCGGAGGTTCACGGTATCGAGCGGGTCGAGTTCGATTGTGAGCAGTGTGGGACGACGAGTTCGCTACCGCCGTGTGACATCAGACAGGGAGGGGGACGGTTCTGCTCGCACGAGTGCAAGTCGGCCTGGATGTCCGAGAACTGGCGAGGAGAGTCGCACCATAGTTGGAAGGGGGGATACGAACAATGGTGGTACGGTGGCGACTGGTGGCAGGTGAGACGAACGGCTCGCGAAAGGGACGGACACGAATGCCAGCGTTGTGGAGTGACCCGAGAGGAGCTGGATCGGGAACCTGACGTTCACCACATCAAGCCGATCCGGGAACACAACGATCCGTTCGACGCTCACACGATCGACAACGTCATCTCTCTGTGTAGGAGTTGCCACGCCGGGGTCGAGAGCGGTGACTTCGACTGCCCCGAACCGGGCGGCGTAGAGTAAAGATATTGTGTCGGCGCCCGCTACGGCCTACTGCAAGCCCTGTGGTGTAGTGGCCAATCATACAGGCCTTTGGAGGCGTCATCGGAATCACTCCTGCGCCGAAGCAAGCCTGTGACAGCGGTTCGAATCCGCTCAGGGCTATGACATATATTTGACATTAACGGCTCCGGGACGGAGACGTACCTCCCGTCCGTGAGTAAAGACCTCCGAACACTACTGTATCGTGCCGCGAGCGATCCCACTACGGACGCCGACAGCGCGCCGTCCACAACAGGAGCTTTATCGATCGGAGCGGGATATCCCGTAGCAGATGGCCGAGCCCGTTCTCAAGTGGGCGGGGGGCAAGCGGCAACTCCTCGGCGAGATCTACGCCCGCTTCCCCGTCGACTACGGACGCTACCACGAGCCGTTCTTCGGCGGTGGCGCCGTCTTCTTCGACCTCGAACCGGCGGACGGAACGGTCAACGACACCAACTCCCGTCTCGTCAACTTCTACCGAGTCGTCCGCGACCGCCCGGACGACCTGATCGCTCGGCTCCGCGACTTCGACGAGCCGGAGGCCGACCCCGACCCGGATCAGGAGTTCGCCGAGGAGAACTGGAAGGGGAAAGAGGTGACCCAGTACTTCTACCAGCAGCGAGCCCGGTTCAACCGCCGAGCGTACGGCGATGGGGCGTGGCCAAGGACGGACGAGGACCGCATCGAGGAGGCAGCCCTCCTCCTGTATCTCAATCGGACGTGCTACAACGGACTCTACCGCGAGAACAGTAGCGGCGGGTTCAACGTCCCGATCGGCCGGTACGCCGATCCGGAGTGGGTGATGGCCGACCGGATCCGGGGCGCCAGCCGTGCCCTCGCCGATACGGAGATCCGGAACGAGGACTTCGAATACGTCCTCGACGCCGCTCGGGATGGCGACCTCGTCTACATTGACCCACCCTACCAGCCGATGAGCGCGACGGCGAACTTCGCCGAGTACAGCGCGGAAGGGTTCGGACGCGACGACCAGGAGCGGCTGCTCGAGACGGTCGCAGAACTCGACGAGATGGGTGTTCGTTTCGTGCTGTCGAACAGCGGCGTGATGTACGAGCTGTACGACGACGCCGGGTTCCACGTCGAGCGGGAGGGTGCGACCCGGAGCATCAACAGCGACGAGACCGCCCGGGGCGAGGTCGACGAGGTCATCGCCACCAACGTCCCCGAAGACGACCGTGCGGAGCGGGGACAGGCCTCGATCGCTGACTTCTGACGGCTCTGTCCGCCCTCGATCGACTCGTGTTCGGTCCACATGGGACTGGGGCTGTGCGAACGGCCGAAACGCCGACCCGGGGTATCGATCGGATACGGGTCCGAACACGTAACCGATACCTTTCCACGTGCCGGCGGAGACGTTCTGGCGTGCCCAGCAGTCGAACGTTCGCCGCGACCACGGTCGCCCTCGGTTCGGTCTCGCTCGCTCACGCC
>JBEPXB010000458.1:0-3220 GCA_041642135.1 Halobacteriales archaeon
ATGCTGTTCGTCCTCGCCATCTCGCGCTACCGCGAGTACGTCGCCGACGAGGACGCCGCGAACTACACCGGCCGGCCGGGGGCGCTGGCAAGCGGTCTCTCGAAGGTGGTCGAGGTCGGCCGGCAGACGGAGGCGCCGGACCCCGACGGGGACGTCGCGGCGCTCTGTTTCTTCGGGGGGGAACGCGGGCTGCTCGCGAAACTTTTCGCCACCCATCCACCCGCAGAGAAGCGCATCGAGCGGCTCGAGGCGATGGCTGACTGACCGGACGGGCGTACACCCCCCGGTGTCAGAGCTCCTCGACGAACTCGGTCACCGCCGCGTCGAACGCCCCCGGACGCTCCACGAACGGGAGGTGTGCGGCGTCGGCGATCTCCACGAGGTCCGCGTCGGGGATGTGCTCGGCGAGGTACTCGTGGAATCGCGGGGGCGTGAGCCGGTCGTGCTCGCCGTAGACACAGAGCGTCGGCACGTCGAGTCCTCCCAGGCGGTCGCGGACGTCGAACCGGTCGCAGGTGAGGAAGTCGCGTTCGGTCACCTCCCTGCCCGTCTCGCGCATCATCGCCTTCGAGCGCTCCACGTCGCGAGGGTCGGGGTCGTGGAACAGCATGTCCTCGCCGTGGACGAACTCGACCGCGCGGTCCCAGTCGTCGGCCAGCCATCCCTTCAGCGGGTCGGCGACGCCCAGCTTCGCCCCCGTGTCCGCGAGGACCAGCCCCGCGAGCGGGAGGTCCCGCTCGAGCGCGACGTGCTGGACGACCGCGCCCCCGAGCGAGTTGCCGACGAGGACGGACGCCCCGGTCGCCTCGGCAACGGCGACCGCGTCGTCGGCGTAGGCCTCGAGCGTTTCGGTACCGGGTTCGGTCCCCACGTCCTCGCTCTCCCCGTGTCCGCTCAGGTCGAGCGCGACCCGCGAGCCGTCCGGTCGGCCGTACTGCGCGGCCCAGACCTGGTGGGTCCCGCCCGACCCGTGGACGTACAGCACGGTCGCCTCCCCGTCGCCGGGATGGCGGTAGGCGGTCGTCCGGCCGCGGTGTGTCACTGTCTCCATGCCCACCGGTTCGTCCGGCCCCGAGAAGAATCCCGGGTGTGGAACCGCAACGACACCGCTTTCCCCTTCGACCCACCGCCGTCCGTCGATTCTTTGCAGAAAGATTTAAATACTTGTATGACTAACTAAGAGTTAGCATGACCGAGAGACAGCGGTTCGTCGACGGGGAGTTCGTCGGGCGTCGGTACGAATACGACGACCGGGCGGTCCTCGTGGCGGACTTCGGCGCGGGTGCCGAGGGGTCCGTCGACCTCGTCGGCGACACCGCCATCGTCGTCGTCGGCGACGACCAGTACGAGTTCGAGGTCCCCACGGGCGTGTCGGCCCGTGCCTCCGTGAACAACGGCGTCCTGACCATCGAGGTCGAACGCGGGGACGCCGGCGAGGACGTCGAGGTGGAACCCTGAGATGAGACTCACCGTCAAACCCCTGAAGCAGAAGGACGCCGGGCGCGGCCTGGCGGCGATCGACCGCGCGGCGATGCGCGAGATGGATCTCGAGAACGGCGACTACATCCTCATCGAGGGGAGCGCGGGCGGCCGCGCCGTCGCGCGCGTCTGGCCCGGCTACCCGGAGGACGAGGGCAACGGCGTCATCCGGATCGACGGCCGGCTCCGCGGCGAGGCCGACGTCGGCATCGACGACAAGGTCGAGGTCTCGGCGGCCGACGTCAAGCCCGCCACCTCCATCACGGTCGCCCTCCCGCAGAACCTCCGCATCCGGGGGAACATCGGCCCGCACATCCGCGACAAGCTCAGCGGCCAGGCCGTCACGAAGGGCCAGCGGGTGCCGTTCTCGCTCGGGCTCGGACCGCTCTCCTCGATGAGCGGCCAGCAGATCCCCCTGAAGATCGCCGACACCGCCCCCGGCGGGACGGTCGTCGTCACGGACTCGACAGAGGTCGAGGTGAGCGAGCGGCCGGCCGAGCAGATCTCCGAGGGTCGCGGCGGCCGGAGCGCCGGCCCCTCCGTCACCTACGAGGACATCGGCGGCCTAGACGACGAACTCGACAAGGTCCGGGAGATGATCGAGCTGCCGATGCGCCACCCCGAGCTGTTTCAACAGCTAGGGATCGAGCCGCCGAAGGGCGTCCTCCTGCACGGCCCGCCCGGCACGGGCAAGACCCTGATGGCAAAGGCCGTCGCCAACGAGATAGACGCCTACTTCACGGACATCTCCGGCCCGGAGATCATGTCGAAGTACTACGGCGAGTCCGAAGAACAGCTCCGGGAGGTGTTCGAGGAGGCAGAGGAGAACTCGCCGGCGATCGTCTTCATCGACGAGCTCGACTCCATCGCGCCCAAGCGCGGCGAGACTAGCGGCGACGTGGAGCGCCGCGTCGTCGCCCAGCTGCTGTCGCTGATGGACGGCATGGACGAGCGCCAGGACGTCGTCGTCATCGGCGCGACGAACCGCCTGGACGCGCTGGACCCGGCGCTCCGGCGCGGCGGCCGGTTCGACCGCGAGATCGAGATCGGGGTCCCGGACAAGGACGGCCGCATGGAGATCCTCCAGGTCCACACCCGGGGGATGCCCCTCGCGGACGGCGTCGACCTGGAGCAGTACGCCGAGTCCACCCACGGCTTCGTCGGCGCCGACCTCGAGTCCCTCGCCAAGGAGAGCGCGATGAACGCCCTCAGGCGGCTGCGCCCGCAGCTCGACCTCGAGGCCGACGAGATCGACGCCGACGTGCTCGAGTCGATGCGGGTCACCGAGGAGGACCTCAAGGAGGCGCTGAAGGGCATCCAGCCCTCCGCGCTCCGCGAGGTGTTCGTCGAAGTACCCGACGTCACCTGGGAGGACGTCGGCGGCCTGGAGGACACCAAGGAGCGGCTCCGCGAGACGATCCAGTGGCCGCTCGACTACCCCGGGGTGTTCGAACAGCTCGACATGGCCGCCGCGAAGGGCGTCCTGCTGTACGGTCCGCCCGGCACGGGCAAGACGCTGCTCGCGAAGGCCGTCGCCAACGAGGCCCAGTCGAACTTCATCTCGATCAAGGGGCCCGAACTGCTGAACAAGTACGTCGGGGAGTCCGAGAAGGGTGTCCGCGAGGTGTTCGAGAAGGCCCGGTCGAACGCCCCCACCGTGGTGTTCTTCGACGAGATCGACTCGATCGCCGGCGAGCGGGGCCGCCGCATGGGCGACTCCGGCGTCGGCGAGCGCGTCGTC
>JBEPXB010000459.1:0-3210 GCA_041642135.1 Halobacteriales archaeon
GCGCGACGTCCGTGAGCTGGGGGCGATGCTCGGCGAGGTGCTGGAGGCACAGACCTCCCGGTCGGCGTTCGAACTCGTCGAGTCGGTGCGGACGGACGCGATCGACTACCGGCGCAGCGAGGTCGACTCGCGAGACGGGATGCGGCGGACGCTGTCGAACCTCCGGGGCGCCCGGGCGAGCGTCGTCGCCCGGGCGTTCGCGACGTACTTCGAGCTGGTGAACGTCGCCGAGGAGCGAGAGCGGGTCCGGGCGGTCCGCGAGCGCGAGACGGCCGGGACGCTCCTCGACAGCATCCCGGCCGCGGTCGACCGGCTCGCGGATGCCGGCGCGGACGCGGCGACGGTCGAGTCGGTGCTCGAGGACGTCCTCGTCGAGCCGACGTTCACGGCCCACCCGACCGAGGCGCGCCGGAAGACGGTGAAGGCGAAGCTCCGGAGCGTCAGTCGAGCCCTCGAGGAACTGGACACGCGGCGGTTGACCCCGGCCGAGGAGCGCGATACCGAGCGCGGGCTCGAGGCCGAGGTGACGAGCCTCTGGCAGACCCCGCAGGTGCGGGACCGTCGCCCCGAACCGACCGACGAGGCGCTCAACGTCCAGTGGTACCTCGAGAACACGCTGTTCGACGTCGTGGGGGAGGTCTACGACCGGCTGGAGCGCGCGCTGGCGGAACGCTACGACGAGCCGGTCGAGGTGCCCAAACTGTTCGAGTTCCGCTCGTGGGCCGGGTCGGACCGGGACGGCAACCCCTACGTCACGCCGGAGACGACCGCCGAGACCCTCGAACGACAGCGCGAGGTCGTGCTCGGGCGGTACCGCGACGCGCTCAAGCGGCTCTCGGGCGTGCTCAGTCAGGACGATCGCCGGATGTCGGTCGGTCCGGCGGTCGAGGAGCGCCTCGAAACCCACGCCGACCGGCTCCCCGCGGTGGCCGAGGAGGCCGAGCGGCGCTACCCGAACGAGCCCTACCGGCAGGTACTCAAACTGATGCGCGAGCGGGTCGAGCGCGTCGGCGGGGTCCGACCCGGCGGCTACCCGGGCCCCGAGGCGCTGCTGTCGGACCTCGACGCGCTGGCCGCGGACCTCCGCGCCAACGGGGCCGACGTCGTCGCGGCGGCCCACGTCGACCCGCTCCGCAGGCAGGTCCGCACGTTCGGCTTCTCGCTGGCGAGCCTCGACCTGCGGGACCACCGGGCGAACCACACGACCGCCGTGACCGAGGCGCTTGCCCGCGAGGGCATCGACTACGGCGCGATGGACGAGACAGAGCGCGTCGACCTGCTGACCGAGGCGATACTCGAGGGCGAGCCTGTCGTCGACATGACCGACACGGAAGACCTCTCGGAAACGGCCGCGCGCGTGCTGACGCTGTTCGACCGCACCGCCGACTGGCAGGCCGAGTACGGCGCCGACGCCATCGACACCTACTGCATCTCGATGACCGAGGAGCCCTCCCACGTCCTCGAGGTGCTGTTCCTCGCCGACCAGGCCGACGTCGTCGACCCCCCCGGCTACTCGGGGCTGGACGTCGTGCCGCTGCTCGAGACCGAGTACGCCCTCTCGGGCGCCCGCCGGATCATGGGTACGCTGTTCGAGAACGAGGCCTACGCGGCGGCCCTGGAGGCCCGCGGGGACCTCCAGGAGGTGATGATCGGCTACTCCGATTCGAACAAGGAGAACGGCTACCTCGCGGCCCAGTGGTCGCTGCATCACAACCAGAAGCGGCTCGCGGAGATCACGGACGACCACGGCGTCGAACTCCGGCTGTTCCACGGCCGCGGCGGTTCGATCTCCCGCGGCGGCGGCCCGATGAACGATGCGCTGCTGGCGCTGCCGAACGAGACCGTGACGGGACAAGTGAAGTTCACCGAGCAGGGCGAGTCGATCGCCGAGAAGTACGCCGAGCCGAGCATCGCCCGGCGGAACTTAGAACAGATGCTGAACGCGCAGATACGCGCCCGACACGCCGCGCTCGAGGAACCGACCGAGCGGGTCGACCCCGAGTGGGTCGAGGCGATGGAGACCGCCGCGGACGCCGCACGTACGGAGTACCGCGACCTCCTCGAATCGGAGGGGTTCGTCCGATACTTCGAGGGAGCCACTCCCATAACGGTGATCGAGGAACTGAACCTCGGTTCGCGGCCGGCCTCCCGGAGCGGCGAGCGCACCGTCGAGGACCTCCGGGCGATCCCGTGGGTGTTCTCCTGGACGCAGGCGCGGTGCATCCTCCCGGGATGGTACTCGCTCGGCACCGGACTCGACGCGTACCTGGATAACGGCGGCGATCTCGGGACGCTCCGGGCGATGTACGAGGGGTGGCCGTTCTTCCGGACGACGGTCGACAACGCGGCGATGGCGCTGGCCCGGACCGACCTCGAGATCGCCGCCGAGTACGCCGATGTCGCCGACCCGGAACTCCGCGAGCGGTTCTTCCCGCGCCTGCGCGAGGAGTACGAGCGGACGGTCGACCTCGTCCTCGAGATCACGGGCCGGGAGTCGCTGGTCGCCCGCGACTGGCTCGCGGAGAACCTGGCCCGGCGCAACCCGTACGTCGACCCGCTCAACCTCCTCCAGGCCCGTCTGCTCGGCCAGTCACACCTCTCGGACGCCGAGCGACGGACCCTCCGCCTGACGGTGAAGGGGATCGCCGCCGGCATGAAGAACACCGGGTGACCCTGAAAGACCGTGAAAAATATTTACTCGTAATTGAGTAAATTTTTCCGAAGACTTATCCCCGTGCCGCGCCTACCACGAGGTGAGATGAACGTGAAGAAGCTACTCCTGCCTGTAGGCAGCACCGACACCGACCGGATCGACGACCTCGTCGAGACGGTCTCGAGCCTCGCCGCGGCGGGCGAGACGACCATCGGCCTCCTGCACGTCTTCGACCGCAAGGCGTACGACGAGTTCCGCCAGCGGATCAACGCCCGACCCGATTCGGAGGTCACACCGGCGACCGTCGCGGGACGCCGGGAGGGCGTCCGTGCCCTCCGCGGTGCGCTCGAGGAGCGCGGGTTCGACGTCGTAGTCCTCGGGGCACTCGGCGACCGCGCGGACGGGATCGTCCGCGAGGCCGAGGACTGGAACGCCGACCTGCTCGTCGTCGGCGGCCGGCGGCGCTCGCCGACCGGCAAGGCCGTCTTCGGCTCCGTCGCCCAGGAGGTCATGCTGAACGCGCCGTGCCCGGTCACCTTCGTCCGCGACGAGACCGG
>JBEPXB010000460.1:0-3201 GCA_041642135.1 Halobacteriales archaeon
TCCGCTCCGACAGACTCGTCTCCCGACACGGCGGGGAGGCTCACCCGCCCGGGGTATCAAGCTGTCGTGACGACCGCCGACACGGACGGGTACGCCGTCCCGGGACCCGATCGCCCGTCGTCCCGTCCGGTGTGGACGAACGGCACCAACGACTCGCGGAGGTACGGACACTCCGAACCCGGAGCGGGATCGGCGGCGGGGTTCGAGCGTGGACGGCTCGATCCGACCACCGTCCACTTCGACGCGAACGCCGGTATCAAGGACGGCGCCGAACCGCACGAGACTCGAGACGGAGACACCGGCTCAGAGATACCCGACGAGCGTCTCCACCGCCCGGTCGAGTGGTTCGTCGCGGACCCGGCAGACGTAGTCGGTCATCAGCACCGGTCCGAGCGACGCGACCGCGTGCGGAACGATAGCGCTATCGCGCGGTGCCGACCGGTGGCGGTAGTCGTCAGGTTCGAGCGGTATCCGTTCCTCGTACCACGTTCGAGTCGTCAACCCCATCACGACGTACTGCTCCTTGTCGAACGGGTGACGTTCGTTGTTGACGACGACCCACGGGCGCGTCGCGTCGTCGTCGGGCTTGAAGGGATCGGGAGCGAGAACGACGTGGCCGCGTTCGAGGTCATCGAATGGAGGTGACGAACCGGTCACGCCTCGTCCGCCTCGCTCTCGCGTGCCGCACGCAGCCACTCCTCGCGGCTCTCCGGGCCGAGTTCCTCGTCGAGAGCGCTCGCCGCCGAGTGGAAGACGGTCGCATCGCGAACCGCCTCGAGGTCGCCGATCGCCCAGTACGGCTCCCTGTGACGCACCAGTCCCCGCTCTTCGAGCCGGTTCAGTACGGGGTGGATCGAGTTCTCGTTGACCCCCGTCGCCTCGACGATCTCGACCGCCTTGTACGCCTTCTCGCGGTTGCGGGCGAGAAAGCGGAGCACGCACTCGGCGTTCGTCGGTCGCTCGGCGGGGTCGTGTGACTCGAACTCGTCGATACTGATCGGCATCGCGTACTCGATGGGTTAGTGGGAGGATCGAAATAAGTGTACGTGTGTATTGTTGTATCCTCGCTCCGACGCTCGCCTCACTCGCTCCCCGGCCCCCGGTTTGTCCGACGGGGACGGCACTCCATCGGCCCCGACGCGACAGACATACCCCGCAGAGCCCGCTGTGCCGAACCGTCGCCCTCCGTGTCCGACGAACACACACGCACAGGGCGGTCCTCGCGCTCCGGGCGTGGCACGGCCGCGAGACGCCGGCGGAGGCGGTCGACCGTGCCGTCGAGGCGGCACGGACCCGGTGTCACCTCCGCGGGTACCGGCGGCTGTTCGGAGCCACGCGGGTCTGTTCCGGATGACCACTCCGGACCGTCCACGAGTCACTGCATCACCCGCAGCGAGGAACTGCTCGAGGTGGTCGAGAGCGACACGGGCACGAAGTCGAGCGACGCGACCGACCCGGTCCGATGGCCGCGCCGCCGGTAGACGCTTAAGTGGATGGGGTCAGTCGACGCCGCATGGACACGACAGACGGGGGCGCGTTCGACCCCCTCGAGACGACCGTCGAGGAGGTCCACGCCGCCTTCGAGGCCGACGAACTCTCCGCGGAATCACTCGTCGAGCGCTACCTGACCCGGATCGAGGCGTACGACGACGACCTGAACTCGATACTGACGGTCAACCCCGACGCCCGGGAGCGCGCCCGCGAACTCGACGAGGCGTTCGCGGCGGACGGGTTCGTCGGCCCGCTCCACGGGGTGCCGGTCGTCCTGAAGGACAACAAGGACACGGGCGACATGCCGACGACCGCGGGCTGTGCGGCGCTCGCCGAGTCGGTCCCCCCCGGGGACGCGTTCGTCGTCGAGCGGTTGCGCGAGGCAGGGGCGGTGATCCTCGCGAAGGCGAACCTCCAGGAGTTCGCGTTCGGCGTCGACACCATCAGTTCGCTCGGCGGGGCCACGAAGAACGCTTACTCGCTCGAGCACCGCCCGTCGGGGTCGAGCGGCGGCACCGCCGCGGCCATCGCGGCCAACCTCGGGGCGATCGGGACGGGTTCGGACACCTGCTCGTCCGTTCGCTCGCCACCGGCGTTCAACGCGCTCGTCGGCGTCCGGCCCACGCGGGGGCTCCTCAGCCGCACGGGGGTGATCCCGCTGAGCGAGACACAGGACACGGCGGGCCCCATCACTCGAACCGTCGCCGACGCCGCACGGATGATGGACGCCATGGCGGGCTACGACCCCGAGGACCCCGTCACCGCGCGCGGTGTCGGGGAGGTCCCCGAGGGCGGGTACGTCTCGCACCTCGATCCGGACGGACTGGAGGGCGCACGTATCGGCGTCGTCCGGGCGTTCTTCGGACTCTCGGACCCCGAAAGCGGCTCCGAATCGACGGCCGAGGCGATCACGAGCGTCACCGACGACGCGATCGACGAGATGGAAGCGGCGGGCGCGACGGTCGTCGACCCCGTCGAAGTCGCGGACCTCGACCGCCTGGAATCGGCACGGGTCCTCCAGTACGAGTTCGCCCGCGACTTCGATCGGTACCTCTCGACGCTCGAGGACCCGCCGTACGACTCGCTCGCGGCGATCATCGAGTCGGGGACGGTCGCCGAGCCCGTGGCCGAGCGGATACGCGAGAGCGAGATCCTCGATATCGACTACGACCGCCTGGACGAGAACCTGGGCTACCTCCGGCGGCTCGACCGTCGGCGACAGCTACGGGTCGACACCGAGCGCCGGATGGTCGAGGCGGACCTCGACGCGCTCCTGTACCCGCCCTCTGCGGTCCCGCCGGTGAAGATCCCCCAGCACCAGCCGTTCGCCGAACTCCGGTGTGAACTCGCCGCGCATACGGGGCTTCCGGCGGTCGTCGTCCCCGCGGGCTACACCGACGAGGGGCTCCCCGTCGGCGTGGAACTCCTGGGTCGGGAGTTCGACGAATCTCGACTCCTGGAACTCGCGTACGCCTACGAGCAGGCGACGGGTCACAGGAGACCTCCCGAGGGGTTCGGTCCGCTGGAGTAGGGCTCGGGCGAGCGTCGGGTGGGACTGATACGGTCGTGCGTATTCTTTTACCGGCGCTACCCGACCCCGTCCGGGTGATCGCCGGTACATCGGTACGCACCGTATGAAAGGGGCCGCGGTTTCGACGAGCGAGACGACGCAAGCACCGCAGGAGCGCAGCGAGTCGCAGCCGTCGAAAC
>JBEPXB010000461.1:0-3200 GCA_041642135.1 Halobacteriales archaeon
AAGTACATGCTCTCCCTGATGTACTCCTCGGGCTCCTTCTCGAGGAGCGGCACCTCGCTGCGTCGCATCGCGGCCTCCTTGTTCAGCCGGTACATCATGTAGGGGACCCACCCGATGCCGGCCTCGAGGAAGACGAAGTCGAGGTCGGGGAACTTCTCGGGGACGCCGTGGACGACGAGGCTGGTGAGCGTCATCGCCTGGCTCCAGAGGTGGGCGTTGACGTGGACGGAGATGAACTTCTCGAACGCCTGGTTGTACTTGGGGAAGCCGACGTCGAACCCGCTGTTGGCCGCACCGTGGTACACCGGCGTCAGGTCCCGGTCCGCCATGGCCTCGTAGAGCACGTCGTACTCGGGGTCGCCCAGCGGCGGCGTCGGCCCGGTCGTCGGGAGGAAGACGCCGACGATCTGGTCGTCGTCACCCACGCGGTCGATCTCCTCGGCGGCCCGGTCGGGCTTCTGCGTCGCGACCGTCGCGAGTCCGAGGTAGTCGTGGTCGTCGAGGAACCGGTCGAACAGGTAGTCGTTGGCGCCGACCATCAGCTCGAGGGCGGCGTCGGTCTGGGAGAGCCGCGAGAGGTTCCGGAAGACGTTGAGTATCGGGTGGTCGACGTGGAGCGTCTCCATCACGTCCCGCTCGAGCTGGTCGGGCGTGAGCAGGCTGCGTGACTCGATCTTCCCTCCCAGCGTCGGGTCCCACTCCGAGCTCTTCAGCTGGACGTCCGGTGCCGTGAGCCAGTCGCGGTACGGTCGGTCGACGTACCTCGCGAGTTCCTCCTCGGGCACGCTCAGGTGGACGTCCGTGTCGACGATGGTCTCTCGCTCGAGGACGCTCGTGGGCTGTCCGCCGGACATGGGATAGCCACCGGGCGCGTGGTAATAACTGTCACGTGTGGCCTCGCGGGAGCGACGGCCCCGGGAGCCCGGTCACCGCCCCGGACGATCGACAGTCGGGGTCGGTGGCCTCCCGGCGCGTGATCCGGGGCTCCGAACGCCCGAGGCACCGGCCGCCTTCCCCGCACGTTTATGCGACCGGGGACGGCAGGGCGGGTATGGTTTCCACCGGTGAGCTGGAGATATTCAGGCACTCGCTGGAGAGCGTCGTCGAGGAGATGGGCGCGACGCTCCAGCGGACCGCCTACTCGACGAACATCAAGATCCGTCGGGACCACACCTGCGCGCTCTTCGATTCCGAACTCAGGCACGTCGCGCAGCACGACCTCGCGCCACAGCACATCGGCTCGCTCGTCTCGGTCGTCCCCCGGAACGTCCGGCAGCTCCGCGAGGAGGGCAAGGAACTCGAACCGGGCGACGGGATCCTCATCAACGACCCCTACAGGGGCGCCGTTCATCTGCCGGACGTGATGCTGATATCGCCGGTGTTCTACGAGGACGAGATCGTGGGCTACGCGGCCAACTCCGCCCACCACGTCGACATCGGGGGCGGGACCCCGGGGGGGATCCCGAACGACTCCACCGAACTCTACGGCGAGGGGATCATCATCCCGGGCGTCCACGCGGTCGAGGACTGGGCGTACCGCGAGGAGGTGCTCTCCTTTCTCCTGCGGAACGTCCGGGAACACGAGATGCGCCGCGGGGACTACCAGGCACAGCTCGCGGCCAACCGCATCGGCGAGGAGCGATACTCGGATCTCTGTGACCGCTACGGCCTCGCGCGGGTGGAGGAGTCGCTCGACGAACTGCTCGACTACACCGAACGGCGAGTCAGGGCGGCCATCGAGGACCTCCCCGACGGCCGGTACACCGCGGCGGACGAGATGGACGGCGACGGGGTCGTCGACGAGCCGGTGGCGCTGGAACTGGCGATCGAGGTCGATGGCGACGAACTGACCATCGACTACACCGGGACGGCGGAGCAGAACCGCGGGCCGCTCAACTGCACGCCGGCGATGGCGTTCGCCGGCGCGATGTCGGTCGTGATGGCGTTCGTCGGCGAGGACCTCCCGAAGAACGACGGCTTCTACCGGCCGATCGAGACGATCACTCCGGAGGGAACGATGGTGAACCCCACCGACAACGCGCCGGTCGCTGCCGGCTGGGAGATCGCGATGCGGGCCGGCGACCTCGTGGCGAAGGCGCTGGCCGACGCGGTGCCCGAGGAGACGATCGCCGCCACGAAGGGCGTCGTCATGAACATCGCGTTCGGCGGGCGCGACCCCCGCGACGACGGCCGGTACGTATACTACGAGACGGTCGCCGGCGGGTACGGCGCCCGCGCGGAGCTGGACGGGATGGACGCCGTCCAGACGCACTTCCAGAACACGCCCAACAGCCCCATCGAGGAACTCGAATCGGAGGTGCCGGTGTACATCCGGCGGTACGAACTGATCGAGGATTCCGCAGGTGCTGGCCGCCAGCGCGGCGGGCTCGGCGTCCGCCGGGACTACGAGTTCTACGGCGAGGAGGCGACCTTTTCACTACTCACCGACCGGACGAAATCCGAGCCGTGGGGGCTGTTCGGTGGCCACAGCGCGAGCCCCTCGCGGTTCTACCTCGACCCCGACGGCGAGGCCGAGCCGCTCTCCTCGAAGTCGACGACCGAACTCGACGTGGGCGACGTCGTGAGCGTCCGGACACCCGGCGGCGGCGGGTACGGCCCCCCGACCGAACGGGACCCCGACGCGGTGCTCGCGGACGTCCGGGACGGGAAGGTGAGCGTCGAGGCGGCCCGGGACGCGTACGGCCTCGAAATCAACCCCGACTCGGGGAGTCCGGAGCCGACGGCCGCCCGAAGCGATGGCGGTGAGAGCACGGCCGGCGACGGCGCCGAGGGGTCCACCGGAGGTGACGGCGAGTGAGCGTCCGCATCGGCGTCGACACCGGCGGGACGTTCACCGACGTCGTACTCTACGACGAGGAGACGGGAGAGATCCACACGACGAAGACCCCATCGACGCCCCCCGAGTTCGACCGCGGGGTGCTTTCCGGCATCGACGCGATACTGGAGGAGACGGGTGTCGACCCCGCGAGGGTCCAGTTCCTGAGCCACGGGACGACCGTCGGCACGAACGCCGTCCTCGAGGGGGAGGTCCCGCCGCTGGGACTCCTCACCAACGAGGGGCTCCGGGACGTCCTCGAGATCGGCGACCAGACCCGACCGGAACTCTACGACCTCCAGCAGGAGAAGCCCCCCGCGCTGATCCCCCGACGACGGCGCCTCGGGGTCCCCGGACGGGTCGC
>JBEPXB010000462.1:0-3195 GCA_041642135.1 Halobacteriales archaeon
CCCCGATCACCCGGGTCTTCGGGTGATCGGGGTCGCACACGACGGCGTCGCCCGGGCGTACACGCTACAGACGCTGGCGAAGGAGGGTGTCGTGAACGACACCGTCGGGGGGCTTCCGGTCGTCGTCGCGATGGCCGGCACCACGATGGTCGCCTACGTCCGTCGGATCGGCGGTCGGACCCTCACCTTCGAGCGGAAGGACGACGTACTCGTCGGCGGTGGCTCGCGCTGGGACGTCGTCTCGGGACGCGCGCTCGACGGACCGTTCGAGGGGCGGACGCTCGAACCGGCGAACGTCCGGTCGCCGATGTTCTGGTTCGCGTGGGCCGACTTCTACCCCGATTCGGAGATCTACGGACAGTGACCGAGCCGGCCTGTCCTCCGGGACCCCCCGCGCTTCACCCCGGCGGGACGTCCCACTCCTCGCCGTTATCCCGTGGGTCGTACCCCAGTACCTCGCGGGCGTGGTCGATGTCGAACCACCGGCGCTCGTTGTCGCTGACGCCGTAGAAGATATCGAACGCGGGGCCGTCGACCTGCAGACACCGGTCGGTCATGTGGGCGAAGTCCCGCCGGGACTGCCACATCGCCTTCATTCGGGCGGCCTGCTCGTCGTACGCCTCGCTCCCGCGCTCCCAGTCGCCCCGGTCGACGCCGCCTTCGGCGTCGCCGTACGGGTGGTCGTACTCCGGTTCGCGGACCGAGCAGATGCGGATCGCGTAGAACGTCGAGGGGGCGTCGCGCGTCTCGACGTACTGGCGGCCGAGCGCCTCGCCGAACACCTTCGAGGTGCCGTAGTAGGAGTCCGGCCGGAGCGGGTCGGTGTGGTCGACCGTGATCCCGTGGCCCGGGTAGTATATCTCGGGCGCGTTCTCGACCTCGTACATCCCGACGGCGTGGTTCGAGGAGGCGAAGACGAACCGCTCGACGTTGGCGTCCGCGGCGGCCTCCAGCGCGTTCTGCATCCCGACGATGTTGTTGTCGAGGATCTCCCGCCAGGTGCCGTCCGTCTCGGGGTAGCCCGCGAGGTGGATCACGGCGTCCTTGCCGTCGAACGCCGGGCGGATGGCGTCGTAGTCGGCCACGTCGGCCACGACCGTCTCGTGGTCGGGGTGGTCCTCCCGGTCGAGGTAGGTGAACTCGTACTCCTCGCGGTCCGCGAGGCCGTCGATCACCGCCGTCCCGACGCGTCCGTACGCGCCCGTGAGTAGAACCTCCATGTCGTCTCACACCTGCGGGAACGCGCGTATAGGTGTTTTCCCGACCCGCCCGAGCGCGTGGCTCGGCATCGGGTGTGCGTATCCGCCGCTGGTCCCGGCGTGGTTCGCGTCGGCACAAACGTTTTGCCCGCGCGCTCTGAGGAGGTGACGATTAGCATGAGCTACGAGTCGCTGAAGGAGGACCTGCGCGGTGTGGCGTTCACGAACCCGACACCGTTCACGGAGGACGGCGAGGAGGTCCGACACGACGCGCTGCGGGAGAACCTCGAGGCCATCGTGGAAGCGGGCGGGAAACTGATCATCCCCTGTGGCAACACCGGCGAGTACTACTCGCTCGGCCACGAGGAGCGGGTCGCCGTCGTCGAGACGACCGTCGAGGCGGTCGGGGATTCGGCCTCGGTCGTCGCGGGCGTCGGCGGGAGCACGAAGACCGCGCTCGACCTGATAGCGCGGTACGAGAAAGCGGGCGCCGACGCGCTGCTCGTGATGCACCCGGTCCACACCTACATGCACGAGCGGGGCGTCGAGACCTACTACCGGCGGATCGTCGAGGCGACCGACCTCGGGGTCGTCCTCTACAAGCGCGGGCCGGAACTGACCCACGACCACCTCGCCGCCCTCGCCGAGTACGACAACGTCGTCGCGGTCAAGTACGCCGACAACGACGTGAAGTCGTTCTCCGCGGCCGCCGCCTCCATCGACGGCGTCGTCTGGTCGAACGGCATCGCCGAGCGGTTCGGCCCCTCGTTCGCCGTCGAGGGCGCCGAGGGCTACACCACCGGCATCGGGAACTTCGTTCCCGGCGCGACGCTCGCGCTGATGGACGCGCTCCGCGAGGAGGACTGGGAACGCGCACGCGAGATCCGCGACCTCCTGCGCCCCTACGAGGACCTCCGCGAGGAGCCGGGCGAGGACAACGCCATCTCGGCGGCGAACAACGTCCCCGCGGTGAAGTTCGGCATGGAACTCGCGGGGCTCCACGGCGGGCCGGTCCGCGAGCCGCTGGTCGACCTCTCCGAGGCCGACCGCGAGCGGGCCCGGGAGTACTACGACCGCATCGTGACCGCGGATCTCTGAACGACCCGGACGGCGACCCGTTCTCGGTCGTGTGCGCCTACTCGTGTCCGACGACCTCGACGGGCCCGTAGGGCTCCTCGAGGTACTCCATATCGGAGTCCGAGAGGTCGATCTCGAGGGCCTCGACTGCGTCCTCGAGGTGTTCGACCGAGGTGGTGCCGACGATGGGCGCGTCGACCCAGTCCTTGTGGAGGAGCCAGGCGATGGCGATCTGGGCCATCTTCACCCCGTTCTCCTCGGCCAGTTCCTCCACCCGTTCGTTGATCTCGTCGCCACCGTTCGCCCGGTAGGCGTTGACGCGCTTGGCGAACCGGCTCCCCTCGATGTGGCGACCACGCGTCGTCTCGGCGAACTTCTCGTGGGGGCGAGCGAGGAAGCCACGGCCGAGCGGCGACCAGGGGATGACGCCGACGCCCTCCTGTTCGCAGAGTGGAAGCATCTCGCGCTCCTCCTCGCGGTAGGCGACGTTGTAGTGGTTCTGCATCGTCACGAACCGGTCCAGGCCCAGCAGATCACTGGTGTGGAGGGCGTCGGCGAACTGGTAGGCCCACATCGAGGAGGCGCCGAGATAGCGGACCTGTCCCCGCCTGACGGCGTCGTCGAGCGCCCGCATCGTCTCCTCGACCGGCGTGTCGTAGTCCCAGCGGTGCGTCTGGAGGAGGTCCACCGTCTCCATCCCCAGCCGGTCGAGCGAGTTCGCCAGCTCCTGCTCGACGGCCTTGCGCGAGAGGCCCTGGGCGTTCGGGTTGTCGGGGTCCATGGGGTTGTAGACCTTCGTGGCGACGACCTGCGAGTCTCGGTCGTACTCCGCGAGGACGTTCCCGACCACGCGCTCGGACTCGCCGACCGAGTACATGTTGGCGGTGTCGAAGAAGTTGATACCCAGATCGATCGCTCG
>JBEPXB010000463.1:0-3189 GCA_041642135.1 Halobacteriales archaeon
GTCCCGACCTCGTTCTGGAGGTGCCGTTTGACGTGGTCGGGCTCGCGGTCGAAGCGGTCGACGACGTCCCGGAAGTTCTCGAAGACCGTGACGTTGCCCTCCTGGCGGACCTCGGGGTCGGGGAGCTGGAACCGCGAGGCGTCCCCCTCGATGTCGGGCGTCTCCGCGAGCGCTCGGTCGAGTCGGTCCTCGTAGTCCATACCGGAGGCTCCGACCCGTCGGGCAAAAAACCCTTGCGGAGCCCACGGGCCGAGGGATCCTTCACGAACGTTGCACCGAGCGAAACGGTCACACACGGGCGTTTGAGGCGTTCTGTGCGGATCGCGTGTTAACGAGACTCAGGATAATACTATAAACGTGCGGTGGTTACGCAAGAGCGACCATGAAGAAGCAGGAGCTCATTCATCTCCACGGCCTGCTTGCGGAGGTACGCAACCACTACGAGCAGTCCGCCGGGACCGAGGTCGACGACGAGAACTATCGCGAGCTCGGGGTCCGCCCGACATCGATCCACAAATCGAAGACCGACCACAAGGCAGCCGTCTTCGCGCTCGCCGACGGTATCACCACCGAGATGGAAGCGAAGACCGAACAGCCCGTTTCGCCGACCGCGGACTGAGTCCCGGAGTTCGGGACGTACCGACGTAACACCCGCGAGCGACCGCTACGATCGGACGGTGTTCGTCGTCGGACCGCCGGCCGCTTCGGCCGCGCACGAACACGACCGTATCAGTTGTCGTCGATGAGGTCCTCGAACTCGGGGAGGACGTCGTCGTCCGCGTCCGAGTCGGCGGCGGGGTCGACAGCGGCCGCCGCGTCGCTCTCCTCCCCGTCGGACGCCGGTTCGTCCCCTCCGTCCCCCTCGTCCTCGTCGATGACCTCGCTGACGAGCACCTCGAGGGGGATGTTCTCGAGCCGCTGGCCGATCTCCTTGCGGGCGATCCGGGAGGCGTGCTCCTCGCGCTCGACGTTGAAGACCGTCATCTCGAGTTCGAGCGCGACCAGCCCCTCGTCGGCCGCGATGAACGCCGGCTCGAGGTCGTCGCCGCAGTGCGGACAGGACCGCTCGCCCATCTCGATCTCGACGTAGTTGAGGTCGGGGTTGAGCATCTCGCCCGTCTTCGAGATGGCGATTCGCACCGCCTCGTCGGCGGTGGCCACGTCGTACACCGGAACGGCGGCCTCCACGACGACTCGACAGTCCATGGTAATTTACGATTCTCATTGCAGAGACATGAAACTTCGCCCGTCGGTGACGAGGGTCCGGGGGCGGACATGCGAGCCCGTATCGGAGCCGAATATAAGTCGGCCCGCCCCGTCGACCCGGACATGTACGGACGGATCCTGGTCCCGACCGACGGGAGCGAGGCGTCGGCGCGGGCGGCCGAGGAGGCGTTCGCCATCGCGGCGGAGGGCGGCGGAACCGTCCACGTCCTCGCGGTGGTCGACGAGTCGCCGAGTTCGCTCCTCCTGACCGGCGAGTCGATGGGGCCGCTGATGGAGCGGCTCAACGAGGAAGCCAAACGGAACGTCGAGGCGATCGCGGCCGACGCGCCGGCCGGGGTCGAGGTGCAGACCGAGGTGACCCGGGGGACCGCCGTCTACCGGGCCATCGTCGGCTACGCCGAGGAGATGGGGGCCGACCTGGTCGTGATGGGCTCGACCGGGCGGGGTGGCGTCGGGGGCATCCTGGGGAGCACCACACAGCGGGTCACCGAGCACACCGGGGTGCCGGTACTGGTCATCTCCGAGCCGGCGGAACTCGAAGAGGAGTGACGGCGGGGGCGGAGGGGCTTGCCAGGTCGCCACGGTTTATACGGCTCCCGGTGCTCCGTAGACGTATGCCGATGAAAGCCTCCGGCGACGGCGCCGTCAACGAGGTCGACCGCTGGGAGGGCGGCGCGGGATGGATCGCCCACCCGGAGGAGGGGATGCAGCGGGCCAGTCACGCCCTCGTCGGCGAGGACGGGGTGTGGGCCCTCGACCCGGTCGACACACCGGGGCTCGACGAGTTCCTCGCGGAGTTCGGCGAGGTGGCCGGCGTCGTCGTCACGCTCGACCGCCACCGGCGGGACTCGGCCGCGGTCGCGCAGCGACACGACGTCGCCGTCCACATCCCGTCGTGGATGTCCGGGGTCGAGCCGAAGCTCGACGCGCCGGTCGAGCGGCTCGGCGACCGGCTCGGGGAGACCGGGTTCGAACTCAGGCGCGTCGTCGACAACCCGCTCTGGCAGGAGGTGGCGCTGTACGACCCCGACCGCCGAGTGCTGTTCACGCCGGAGGCCCTGGGGACCGTCGATTACTACTGCGCGCCGGGCGAGCGGGTCGGGGTCCACCCGATGCTCCGGCTGCTGCCGCCGCGGGAACTCGGCCGACTCGACGCCGACCGGCTGCTCTGCGGACACGGCGAGGGCGTTCCCGAGGGCGCGGGAGCGGCGGTCTCGGCCGCCCTCTCCGGTGCCCGTCGGAACGCCCCCGGGCTCTACCTGAAGACCCTCCGGAACGCGCTCGGCGGGTGACCGACCGGGCGATACGGACCGGACGATACGGCCGACAGCTTTTTTCAGTCCGACCGAACAGTGTACACGAGACTCCACCGACCGTCCGCTCGGAGGTCGGTACACCCGAACGGGGCCGAACCGAATGACAGTCGAAGTAATCGCCGGCGAGGACGGTGGCATCAGCGTCCACGACCACATCGAGCGCCTCCGGTGTGAGCTCCGGACCGACCGGCCGGTCGACCCCGTCCCGGTCGCCGAGTCGGGGTTCAGCTACAACGTCGACGTCGCGGTCTCGGTCGAGGCCGGCCGGATCGAGCTCCCGCAGGTCGTCAACACCCGGGTCCGGAACGCGGACAACGAGGTGCTCGCCGTCGTCGACCACTTCGACAGCTTCGAGCACGAGGCCGGAACGTGCTTCGTCGAGATGTCCGCCTACGTCAAGCTCTACCTCCGCGTCGAGGGGCCGGTGACAGTGGCGGCCGAGGCTGCCCGGACCGTCGTCGAACTCGAGGAGCCGGGCGAGATACGGATCGGCGTTCGGTCGTACCACCGGCGGCCGGCGGCCACGATCACGACCACCGAGCGACCGGTCGACATGATGCGGGCGGTCTCGCACCTCGGGAGCGCCCTGAAGACCGACACGCCGGAGCGGTCATACCCGACGCTTCGCGGCCACCCTCCGGAACTG
>JBEPXB010000464.1:0-3189 GCA_041642135.1 Halobacteriales archaeon
ACGCCGACCTGCTCGTCGTCGGCGGCCGGCGGCGCTCGCCGACCGGCAAGGCCGTCTTCGGCTCCGTCGCCCAGGAGGTCATGCTGAACGCGCCGTGCCCGGTCACCTTCGTCCGCGACGAGACCGGCAGAAACGCCGGGGAGACGCGCCGTGCCGCCGCGCCGAGCCGGTAAGCGCCGGCACCGTAGCGACGTTCTCGAACCACTTTCGCCGCTTTTTATCGACTCGTTGTAGTGTCCGTCCAGCCGCTGGCTCCCGGCGATCCGGCCACTCGGCCCCCAGCGTCCGGGGGATTGAGGTGCCGCGCCGGCGGACGTGTGTCATGCGAGTCGCGCTCATCGCCCACGACGAGAAGAAGCCGACGCTGGTCGAGTTCGCACGGGACCACCGCGAGACCCTCGAGGGGGTCGACCTCCTCGCCACGGGAACGACCGGCAAGCGCCTCCGGGAGGCGACTGGTCTCGATGTCGAGCGCAAGGAGTCCGGCCCTTACGGCGGGGACCTGCAGATCGGCGCCGAGGTCGCCGACGGGACCTGCGACGCCATCGTCTTCCTGCGGGACCCCCTGACGGCCCAGCCCCACGAGCCCGACATCTCGGCGCTGTTGCGGATCTGTGACGTCCGGGACGTCCCGCTGGCGACGAATCGCGCGAGTGCCGACCTGCTCGTGACCGGGCTCTCCGGCGAGTAGCGGAGCGGCGGCTCCCGGAGCGACGGGCACGAGCCCGACGCGCGTCGCGGTCGGCGCCTCAGGTCGCCAGCAGCCGCCGGTCGCCGGTCCCCTCGGTCATCGCGCTCGCGAGCGCGCCCTTCACTACCACGTCGTCGCCGAGCGTCGTCAGCTGGACGTCGGGGATGTTCGACATGACGAGGTCGCCGAGCCGCTCGCGGACCGGGTCGAGGACGAGCTCCGGGTTCCTGAGCGCGACGGCGCCGCCGACGTATACCACCAGCGGCGCGTAGGCGTGGACGACCGCCGCGAGTCCGAGCGCGTTCCACTTCGCGAGCCGGTCGATCACGACGTCCGCGAGGGGGTCGCGGCCGGCGGCGGCGAACACGTCGGCCGCGCCGAGGTCGGCCAGCGGGAGGTCCGTCTCCACGTCGAGGGTCGTGTGGAGGTGGCGGGCGTAGCGGGGGATGTTGTTCCCCGAGCAGTAGGCCTCCCAGTGGCCGTCGATGCCACAGCCGCAGGTCAGTCTCCCCTCGGGGTCGACGGTGATGTGCCCTACCTCGCCGGCGTTGCCGTCCCACCCCGAGAGGACGTGTCCGTCGACGCAGACGCCAGCGCCGATGCCCGAGGAGATGGTGAGGTAGGCCATGTCGTCGGGGTTGCGCTCGGCGTGGAACCGCTCGCCGATGACGCCCGCGTTCGTGTCGTTGTGGAGGTAGACGGGGCCGTCCACGAGGTTCTCCAGGGGGCCGGTCAGGGGGATCCACTCTACCTTCGGGAGGTTCGCGGGGTTCTCGACGGCACCCTCGGCGAGGTCGAGCGGGCCGATGGAGCCGACGCCGACGGCCCGCACGTCGCCCGGAGCGACGCCCGCCGTCGTGCAGGCGGACCGGACCACCTCGAGGACGGCCTCGGTCACGGCGATCCCCGAGGTGTCGGGCGTCGAGCGCTCCTCCTGGCCGCGGACGGTGCCCTCGTCGTCGGCAACGATCGCCCTGACGTTCGTCGCCCCGAGATCCACGCCCGCGTAGGCCATGTTCGAGCGGGCGGGCGGGCGACACTTAACTTAACAGATCCGCTCGCACCCGGGTGCCTGGAGCCGCCGTTCGCGACGACCGGTGGCCGTCCGAGACGACCGTTCGCGACCGCCGTCGGCCTCCCTCCGGGCCGTCCGAACCGTTCGACTCAGTCCTCGAACGTGAACAGCCGGACGTCACAGTCCGGGCAGAACAGCACCTCCGACGGCTCCTCCTTCGGCCCGGTGTAGCCGCCACAGCAGGCGGCCGTCGTGGTCTCGGCGAGCGCCACGCCGCAGTCCGGACACGTCTCGAGGAACGTCCGGAGCGCGCCGGCGGCCGCCAGCCGCGTCGGCCGGTCGAGCCCCCAGCCCGAGAGCACACGGACGGCCCCCGCCTCCGCGACCGCGACGGGTCGGGGGAGCCAGGTCCGGCCCGCGACCCCGCCGCTCCCGTCATCGAGGACGATCCACTCGCCGTGCTCGTCGCTCACGACCCGCGATCCGGCGGCGTGGGCCACGTCGTGGACCGCCTCGGCCAGTTCGTCGGTGTCGAGCGCGGCGAGGTCGGCCATTTCGGCCTCCCAGTCCGCCCGGAAGTCGGGATCGGGTGCGACCCGCTCCTCGTCGACGACCACGACGCCGGCCTCGACGAGCGCAGAGAGCACCGCCTCCCCGTCGGGTTCGACGGCGTCATCAGCGCCCGGTGGGCGCTGATTGCTTGCCGAGGTTCCCTCGGCAACGTCGCCGAGCGCGTCCGGTTCCGCGTTGGCGCGTCGTGTCCCCGCCGGTTCCCTGCCCGGGTCCCCGTCGCGGCCACCCAGTCCGCGATCACCCAGGTACCGGGGGTCGGACGCGCCCCCCGTGGCCCGGTCCTCGGCGCCGTTCGTCGCGGCGTCGGCCCCCGGCTCCGCGAGGGGCTCCGATCCGTATAGGGCCTCTCGGGGCTGTTCGCGTCCAGGCACGTCGTGCTCGAACGGGTCGTAGGGGAGCGGGAGCGCGGCGACCAGCCGGGGGGCGAACCACGGCGTCCCGGGGACGACGTACCCCCGGAGGTAGACCAGCGCCGCGCCGACGAGGAGGACGGGCAGGGCGGCGAGGCGTCTGCGGCGGGCGACCGCGACCGCCGCCCCGAGGACGAGAACGACGTTCACGACGGTACACGGCCAGCACCGCCGCTCGCCCGTGTGCTCCGGGCGGCGGATGATGTCGGCTATCTCGGCGAGCGGACGGCTCATCGGTGGGTGGTATCGGGCGCGGGCGAATGAGCGTTCCGGGACGGTCGTAGATCATGATACGCTGACAGCGGAGTCACAGCGACCACCAACACCTCGAAAGCCCCCGCCCGCTACGCTCCCGGGGCTCGCTGCGGTCCTCGGGCCTTCGGCCCTGCGGTCCTTGCGTCGCCCGGGTTCGCGTAGCGGGCGGCCCCTTTCAGTCCCACCCGAGTCGGCTGCCCGATCAGCCATCCCGGGTGGGACTGAAAGGGGCGAGTCGCTGGAGT
>JBEPXB010000465.1:0-3188 GCA_041642135.1 Halobacteriales archaeon
TCGCGTCCGGCGGGTTCAGCATCGGTCGGAGGGCAGCCAGCGTCCGGGCGATCCCCTGCTCCTCCGTCGGCTGGTCGGTGTTCGACAGCAGCAGCCTGTTGGCGACGACGTCCACGTCCGGTTCGAGGCTCGCCACGTCCTCCTCGATCCGGAAGACGACGTTCTCCTCGCGGAGCCACTCCGTGCCGTGACCGAGCGCCTCCACCGCGTTGAGGATGGCCTTCGACTCCTTGCTGTTGTGGAAACTCAGTACCCCGACGGTGACCCGGTCGTCCGGGTCGGCGGATCCGGATCCCGGGGTGGTGTCCTGCGAGGCCATGATACGGTCTCCACGTTCGGCCACTTCAGGACATCGCTGGCACGGGCCGACCCCCGTCGTCGTGCGAGTGCCCGCCACTGGGCGGTCCGTGGATCCGTTCGAGCCCTCCTCTCGGGGTCACTCGGGGTCGATATCGAACGCCACGTGGTCGACGGTCGTCCGCTCCGTCCGGCGGAACGTACCCCTCGGACCCCGAGCGGTCGAACAGGACGAGCACCTGGGTGTGTCCGGCGACGCCATCGCTGGCGCGGAAGAACGCGCCCCCCTCGAACGGCGGGTCGTCGACCCGGTCGAGGCCGAGCACCTCGCCGTAGAACGCGACCATCTCCGAGAGCCGCTCGGTTCGGAAGGCGACCTCGCCGAGCCCCCGTATCGCGGTCATGGGGGCCGTGACGCGCCGAGAAGCGATAAGGACGCCCCGGACGGAGTACGGTCGCCCCGGTCAGGTTCCGAGTCGGTCCGCGAGGTCCTCGAAGTCGTCGGCGACGACGTCGTACGCGGAGTCGTCGGGACGCTCGACGTCCTCGCTCGCCTCCGGACCCCACTCCTGGGGTCGATGGACGTAGGCGGTGTGGAGCCCCGCATCGCGGCTCGCGTCGAGGTCCCGCTCGTGGGCGGCGACCATCATCACCTCCCCGGGCTCGCGGTCGAGGTACTCCACCGCGGTCAGGTAGGCCTCGGCGTCCGGCTTGTAGTGCTTCGAGAGTTCGGCGGAGAGGACCACGTCCCACGGGATGGCGGCCCGCTTGGCCATGTTCGCGAGCAGCCGCACGTGCCCGTTCGAGAGCGTCGCGGTCATGTACCGGGAGCGGATCCGCCGGAGGCCGGGGATGGCGTCCGGCCAGGGGTCGAGCCGGTGCCAGACGCGGTTGAGGTGCTCGACCTCCTCTTCGGGGAGGTCGTCGGTCCCGAAGCGGTCGAGGAGGTCCGAAAGCGACTCGCGGTGGAGCGCGTCGAGGTTCCGCCAGGGGATCTCCCCCCGTCGCACCCGTGCCATCGAGGGCTGGTACTCCTCGCGCCAGGCGTCGGCGAACGCGGCCCAGTCGACGTCCAGGTCGTGGCGCTCGCCGAGCGCCCGACCGTCGCGGATCACGCCGCTCCGCCAGTCGACGACCGTCCCGAAGACGTCGAAGACGAGCGAGTCCACCCCCTCAGGGACCGTCATCGCTGCCCCCACCGGACACGGGCCGGCCGGTCGTCGGCTCCATCCATCGAATCATCCCCCCGTGTCGAACGTCGAGTCGAACGCATACCGCACCGTGACACCGCGCCGCCTTCACTCTTCGCTCGCCGGCGACGGCAGGTACTCGAACGCGGGGCGTCCGAACGGACCCGTTCGCGGCGTAGTGTTCGGTCAAACTCGGAGGGTCCGGTCCAGCTCGCGTAGCTGTCTTGGAAACCCCCGGTCGCTTCCATTCCCACCCGTCCTCGGTTGTTTCGCCTGCAATCGCTTATCTGAACACCGCCTCCGCGGCGGACGACAGTATATGAGAGAGGCCGGCATCGGTCCGCCATGGACGTCGAGGACGTCGAGGCGGTCTTCCCCGAACTGGGATCGATCACGGACGAGCGGCTCCGGGCGGCGGTGGCGGCGGCGTGGACGACCGCCTGTGCGGACGCCGGCGTCGACACGCTCGAGGAACTCCACGAGGTACCGTGGTTCCCGCCAGCGGAGGTGAAACTCGGGATACCCGAGGGAGAGGAGACGCTCGTCGACCACGTCCGGGACGTCACCGCCTGCGCCGTCGGGCTCGCGGAGACGCTGGTCGAGCGCCGGGACGCGGCAATCGACCTCGACCGCGTCGTGGCGGGGGCGCTCGTCCACGACGTCTCGAAGCTCGCGGAGTTCGACGGCCACGACCCGGCGCCGGTCGGCGACCTGCTCGGCCATCCCTACTGGGGCGTCCACGTCGTCGCGAGCGCGGGGCTCCCGCCCGAGTACGCACACGTCGTCCTCTCGCACACCCACCGCACGAACGTCGAGCCGGCGTTCATAGAGGCCGAACTCGTGAGCCGGGCCGACGCGGCCGCCGCGAGCGCCATCCGCGCGGCCCACGTCGAGGACCTCCGGGACGCCTGAGCGAGGCGGTCGGTCCCGACGCCCGAGCGGTGGATACTCGGGCTGGGCCATGGGGGCCGACCGACGAAAGGCCGAAGCCCGTCACACCCCTTCCGACTGTATGACCGTCGAGACGGTGCTCCTCGCGGGGGCGACGGGCGGGACCGGCCGCCGGACGCTCGAGTGTCTGTCGCGGACGCCGTACCGGGTGCGTGCGCTCACCCGCTCGGCGGGGAACCGCGAGCGGCTCCGGCGGCGGGGCGCGGACGAGGTGGTCGTCGGGGACCTGCTGGACCCGAACGACGCCGCGCGGGTCGCCGAGGGGGTCGACGCGGTGGTCTCCTGTGTCGGGTCGACGCCGTGGGAGGCGTTGACCGGGGACGAGGACGACCTCGTCGACGGGCGGGGGAACGCCCACCTCCTCGACGCGGCGGTCGCCGCCGGCGCGAGCCGGTTCGTCATGGAGTCCTCGCTCGGCGTCGGCGACGACCTCGGCTCGTGGATGGCCCGGACCTTCCGGCTCGCCATCCCGTCCGTACTCCGGGCCAAGGACCGAGCCGAGTCGGCGATCCGCGACTCGGGGCTCGCCTACACGATACTCCGTCCGGGCGTCCTCACCGGGGGGTCGCCGAGCGGCGACGTGCAGGTCGCCGACGCGGGGACGGGTCTGTGGGGTGCGGTCCCGCGGGCGGACGTCGCCCGGCTCCTCGTGGCGTCGCTGTCGACGCCAGCCGCCGAGAACCGCACCCTCGAGGTCGTCCGGAACCCGCTGCTGCGGCGGCGGGCCGAAGCGGTGGACTGGACCTACCC
>JBEPXB010000466.1:0-3186 GCA_041642135.1 Halobacteriales archaeon
CGCCAGTACACCAGCGGGACCCGGTCGCCGTGGTCGAACAGCTCGCGGAGGGCGGCGTCCGGGGACGGCTCCGACGTGTCGTCCGCCACGGCAAGGGGATCAGCGGACGAACATATAAATCATCGCCGGAGAGGGAGCGGTGGGTGGTGTCCTGACGCCCCGGCCACGAAGCGGAGCCCCCACGTCGCACGTCCGGGTCCACCGAGGCGGTGACTCGAACGCCATCGTCGGTCGGGTCGACGGACGCCTGGAGCGACGACAGGACTATCCGTCCGTCAGTGATGTGTGATGACATGGGAACCAGCGAGGCGCGAGCGGCGGAGGACGTCCTCCGGCGAGTGCTGGTCCCGGTTTGCGCGGTGTCCGGAGCGCTCGTCGTCGCCGGGTTCTTCTTCCCCTGGCTCGTTGGCTCGGTGGTCAGCGGCGAGGGGTGGCTCGCGGTTTCGCTCCTGTTCTTCGGGTCGGGACTGACCTACCTCGCGCTGCTGCCGGTCGGCGAGGGAGCCGACGACGACGCGACGCCCGGCGCGCCGTACCTGCTGCGCATCCGCCACCTCTCCCCCGCAGCGACCGTGCGGACGTTCCTCGCCCGGCAGGACCCGGTGACGTTCGGCGTCCCGGTGGCGGCCTTCGCGCTCTTCTTCGTGGCCCAACTCCTCCTCCCCTCGGCGACGACGGCCGCGGTCACCGCCGCGAGGGAGTTCGTCCTGGGCGAGTTCGGCTGGCTATTCCTCGGGGCGATGTTCCTCTCGGTGCTGTACGCCCTGTTCCTGCTGATCGGGCCGTGGGGCGAGGTCCGACTCGGCGGACCGGACGCGGAGCCGAACTACACCTACCCGACGTACTTCGCGATGGTGTTCACCGCGGGCATCGCGGCCGGGATCGTCTTCTGGGGGCCCGCGGAGGCGCTGTTCCACTACCGGACACCGCCGCCGTACCTCGGCGTGACACCGGGGACGGACGCGGCCGTCGTCGGCGCGCTCACGTACGCGCTGTTCCACTGGGGGTTCTCCGCCTGGAGCGCCTACCTCGTGATCGGCCTCCCGATCGCCTACTTCACCTACCAGCGCGGCGCCCCGTTGCGCGTCTCGACGCTCCTCGCACCGTTCGTCGGCGTCGACGGCCTCGACGGCTACGCGGGCCGGACCGTAGACGTGCTCGCGGTGTTCGCCACCATCGGTGGGGTCGCGACCTCCGTCGCCTTCGTCGGGCAGCAGTTCCTCGCCGGGATCGGCTTCCAGTGGGACGTCTCGATAGGGTGGCTCGCGCCGGTGTTGTTCGTCGGCGGGCTGACGCTCATCTACGGCGTCTCGGCCGAGAGCGGCGTCCAGCGCGGTATCCGGCGGATCGCCGGCGTCAACCTCGCGCTGTTCGCGCTGTTCGCGCTGCTCCTCGTCGCCGGCGGTCCGCGGTCGTTCGTCGTCGAGCAGGGGACGGCGGCGCTCGGGCGTTACGCCGCCGAGTTCGTCCCGATGAGCCTCTTCCTCGGCGGGGCGTGGGTCGCCGACTGGACCGTCTGGAACTGGGCGTGGTGGTTCTCCTGGGCGCCGTTCGCCGGCCTGTTCCTCGCGGCGCTCTCGCGGGGAAGGCGGATCCGGACGGTCGTCCTCACGGGCGTCGTCGCCACCTCGCTGGCGACGATGGCCTGGTTCCTCCTGTTCGGCGGGACGTCGCTGTACCTCCAGCACACGGGGACAGTGGACGTCCTCGCCACGGTCGACGCCTCCGGCGGGTCCGAGGCCGTCGCCGGGTTCCCCGTCCTCGCGGCGCTCCCGCTCGGCCGCCTCCTCGTTTTCCTCTTCCTCGCGCTCATCCTCGTCTTCATCGTCTCCTCGGCGGACACGTCGACGCTCGTCGTTTCGGTCCTGGCGACGCGCCGGGGTCTCGCGCCGACCACCGGGAGCGTCGTCTTCTGGGCCGCCCTCCAGGGCGCCGTCGCGGTCTCGGTGCTGGTCGTCGGGGGCGGGGAGGCCCTGCAGGCCGCCGCGGTGCTGACCGGCGGCCCCTTCGCGGTGCTCTCGCTGGTCGCGCTCGTGGGGCTGACCGACACCTTCCGGCGGCACGAGGGCGGCCATCCGTCGATCCTGGACCGGGCCCGCCGGTGGATCGACGCCGGCCCGAAGGGCCCGAGCGAGGTGCTCAGGGAGGACGACGACTGATAGGGACGGTTGTCGTCTTTTTCCGGTGATCGCCGACCCGTCCGGCCGATCACCGGTAAATCGTTACGACCGTCCGTATCAGTCGTCGGCCGGGGCGTCGCGGTCGGCCGGCTCGATGCCGACCTCGATCTCCGCGGCGGCGGCCTTGTACTCGGGGATCTTCGCCCGTTCGTCGAGCACGTCGTTCGTGAGGCGGTTGGCGGAGGCCGCGGCGAAGTGCGGCGTCGTCCAGACCGACCCCTCCTTGATGTCCTCGGTGACGTGGGCCTCGACGGTGATCTCGCCGCGGCGCGAGCGGAGAGTCACCTCGTCGCCGTCCTCGATGCCGTACCGCTCGGCGTCGTTCGGGTGGACGTCGACGAAGTTCTCCGGGTGCTGGCGATTGAGGGTCGGCGACCGCCGGCTCATCGTCCCGGTGTTGTAGTGCTCCTCGAGACGGGCAGTCGTGAGGATCAGCGGGTACTCCTCGTCGGGAGTCTCCTTGGGCGGCTGGTGGACCACGCCCTCGATGTGGCCGAGGCCGCTCTCCGTGTCGAAGCTCTCCTCGTAGAGGAACTGGTCGCCCTCGTCGCCCGGCTCGTAGCAGGGCCACTGGATCCCCTCCTCGCCGAGCGCGTCGTAGGTCATCCCGTGGTAGCTCGGACAGACCTGCCGGAGCTCCTCGAACACCGCCTCGACGTCCTCGAAGCGGAACTTCTCCTCCTCGAACAGCCGGCTGCCGACCTCCATCAGGATGTCGAGGTCGTGCTTCGTGTTCTCGTGGACTTTCCGTACCCCGCGCATCAGCTGGACCCGACGGTCGGTGTTGGTGACCGTACCGCCGCGCTCGGCCCAGGTCGTCGCGGGCAGGATCACGTCGGCGTACTCGGCCGTCTCGGTCATGAAGATGTCCTGGACGATCATGAACTCGAGCTCCTGCATGCGCTCGGCCACGCTGTTGCCGTCGGGTTCGCTCATCACGGGGTTCTCGCCCATGATGTAGAGCCCGTGGATGGAGTCGCCGGCGGCGTGGGAGATCTCGACGTTC
>JBEPXB010000467.1:0-3177 GCA_041642135.1 Halobacteriales archaeon
ATCTTCCTCCCCGCCATCGCCGTCGCGCGGGCCGTCGAGACGACCGCGGGGCAGAACATCGGCGCCGGCCAGCCCGACCGGGCCGAGGAGGCCGCCGACTTCGCCGCGAAGGTGATGTTCCTCGTCCTCGGTGGCCTCGGCGTCCTGATCTTCCTCGTCCCCGGACCCATCGTCGGGGTGTTCACCGACGACCCGGCGGTGCTCGGCACCGGCGCGGAGTTCCTCCGCTACGTCTCGCTCACGTTCGGGTTCATCGGCGTCCTCAGGGCGTACACGGGCGCGTTCAGGGGCGCCGGACGAACTATGATCGCCGCCGTCGTCGCCATCACGTTCCTCGGGCTGGTGCGGCTCCCGGTCGCGGCCGCGCTAGCGCTCGGCGTCGGGCCGACGACGCTCTCGCTCGCAGGGGCCACAGTGGCCGTCCCCCGGCTCGTCGTCGGGATGGGCCCCGTGGGCATCTGGTGGGGGTTCGTCGTCTCGAACCTCGTCGGCGCGGCCCTCGCGCTCGCGTGGTTCAAGCGCGGGACCTGGCGCGACGCCGACGTTCGCGGGGGCGCCGGTGGGCCCGACGAGTCGCCCCCGTCGGAGGAGAGGGAGCGGGAGGTCGACGGCGCACGGCCGGTCGGCGACGGCTCCGGGACGGGGGCGGAGACGGCCCCCTGCGACGACGACTGACCCGGTGGGAGCCCGTCCCGGAGCGACACGCTCTTTTCGTCGGCTCGCGCACGTCCGACAATGGTACGCGTGGGCATCCTCGGCGCCACCGGCGCCGTCGGCCAGCGACTCGTACAGCTACTCGACCCCCACCCGGAGTTCGAGATCGCCGCACTGACGGCCTCCGGCGACTCCGCCGGCAGGACCTACCGCGAGGCCGCCAAGTGGGGACTCGACGTCCCGGTCCCGGACTCGGTCGCGGGCATCACGGTCGTCGAGACCGACGCCGAGTCCATCCCCGACGACGTCCCCCTGCTGTTCTCCTCGCTCCCCTCCTCGGTGGGCGCGGCGGTCGAGCCGGGGCTCGCCGAGGCGGGCTACGTCGTCTCCTCGAACTCCTCGAACGCCCGGATGGCCGAGGACGTTCCCCTCGTCATTCCGGAGGTGAACGCCGACCACGTCGGGCTCATCGAGGTCCAGCGCGACGAGCGCGGCTGGGACGGCGCGCTGCTGAAGAACCCCAACTGCTCGACGATCACGATGGTCCCGCCGCTGGCCGCGCTCGACGAGTTCGGCCTCGAACGGGTGACCGTCTCGACGCTCCAGGCCGTCTCGGGCGCCGGCTACTCCGGGGTCACCTCGATGCAGATCCTCGACAACGTCCTCCCGCACATCGGCGGCGAGGAGGAGAAGATGGAGACCGAGTCGCGCAAGCTCCTCGGCGAGTTCGACGGCGCCGAGGTCGCGCTCCACGGCGCGGAGGTCTCGGCGTCCTGCAACCGCGTCCCGACCCTCGACGGCCACCTGGAGAACGTCTGGGCCGACACGCGCGAGGCGGTGACCGCCGAGGCGGCCGCCGAGGCGATGGCCTCGTTCCCGTCGGCGGACCTGCCGTCCTCGCCCGACCCGTTGATCGAGGTGTTCGAGGACCCCGAGCGCCCGCAGCCCCGGCTCGACCGGATGCGCGGCGACGGGATGGCGGTCACCGCGGGCGGGCTCCAGGAGACCAGTGGAGGAGTACAGTTCAACTGCCTCGCGCACAACACGCTCCGGGGCGCCGCGGGCGCGTCCGTGCTCAACGGGGAACTGCTGCTGCGGGAGGGCTACCTGTAGCGGGACGGTCGAGCCGTCAGTCAGAGCTCGACGAAACTCGGCTCGTCGCCCCGCTTCGGGGCCTCGCGCCCGGCGACGTACCCGAGTGCGGCCACCGTCGCGCCGCCGAGGACGGCCAGCGTCGAGACCACCAGCGGGCCGTGTGTGGCGATCACCCGGACCCGCCCGGCACTCGTCGCGAGCAGGTAGTTGAACCCGTAGAAGACGCCGACCGACAGCCCCGGCGTCGAGAGCGCGGTCCAGAACCCGGCGGCGAAGCAGGTGCCGGTGAGGAGCCCGGCGGCGAGGCCGTGTCTGCCCCCTGCCGCGTCCTCGCGCCGGGCGAGTCTGCCGGCCGCGGCCCCCGCGAGCAGCCCCGAGGCGAGCACCAGCGGGACGGCCGTCCACCGGAGCCCGGAAAAGACCGGGACCGACAGGACGGCGAGGTAGCCGGCACCCCAGGCGAAGCCGACGGCGACGGCCGGCCAGTCGAGGTCCATCGGCTCCCGGTACACCGCCAGTGACAAAGGCACCACCGGTCCCCGAAGCGGCGACGGTCACGGAGCCGCCCCAGCGGGCCGCGGATGCCGATGGACCACCCGATTTATGCCAGCCGCCGTCGGGTCCCGCGTATGGAGTTCATCCACACCTGCCTGAACGTCGCGGACGCGGAGCGCTCGGTCGAGTGGTACGTCGAGCAGCTGGGGTTCGAGGAGTCCTGGGGGTTCGAGCTCGAGGACACGCGGAACCTCTACGTCGCCGATCCGAACGGGATCGAGTTACAGCTCTCCGAGACCGAGGGGGTCACGCCGGGCGAGGAAGGCGATATGTGGGACCACGTCGCCGTCGCGGTCGAGAGCGTCGACGAGGCGTTCGAGGCCGTCGAGAACCACGGCGTCGTGCAGGAGCCCGAGGACAACGAGGCGGCGGGCGCCCGGACGGCGTTCGTGCGGGACCCGGACGGGCACGTGGTCGAACTGGTCGAGCCGCTAGAGGAGTAGAGATAGGGGTTTTCAGACCACGGGGTCCGTCTCGGGCCGCTCCGCGTCCTCGGCGTCGACCACCTCGATGAGCGCCGCGACCTCCTCGGGGAGGCTCTGCTCGCCGGCCGGGGTGGCGACCGTCACCATCCCGAACGGGGCGACGTCGACGACCTCGAGTTCGACGTCCGGCCTGACGCCGGCGTCGGCGAGGTAGCGAAGCTCCTCGTCGCCCTGGTGGCGGATGCGCCTGACGACGACGCGGTCGCCCACGGCCGCGTCGGCGAGCCGGCTCGTCGCCTCGCCCTCGGGGAGCCTGAGTTCAGCGTCCGGGATGGGGTCGCCGTGCGGGTCGACGCCGGGGTTGTCGAGCGCCTCGGCGATCCGCTCGGAGAGTTCGTCGCTGATGTGGTGTTCCAGTCTATCGGCCTCGTCGTGAACGTCCGCCCAG
>JBEPXB010000468.1:0-3170 GCA_041642135.1 Halobacteriales archaeon
CCACGAGCGCGCCCGAGGGGTTCAGCAGGTCGATGTAGGTCGGCAGCAGCGTGACTACGGTGATGAACCCGAAGCTCCCGGCGAACGTCACCAGGTAGAGCGAGTAGTACTGGAGGGTGTCGCGAGCCACTTCTCGTCCGGGAGCGTCCGCGGTACCGGATTATAGCTGTCGGTTCGCGCAGTTCCCGACCACGAGCGGGGGACCTCCCCGTGTCGTCGGTGCCCGACGTCCGCGGCCGGGAGACGGTCGTCCGGGAGCGAACCGCCCCCCCGGCCAGCCTCGCGGTCACGGCCACTACGGCTCCGCTCCACATCCGCGGTACTACGACCCCGCCCGCGTCCCCGCATCCCGGACCGAGAGGACGGCGAGAACGAGTACCATCGCGAGGAGGGGGGCGACGAGGAGCCGCATCGCCGGGACGATCCCCGACGTATCGACGACGAACCCCATCGCGACGGGGACGCCGGCGATGCCCGCGGCGGCGGTGACGAGGGCGATGGCGTTCAGCGGCGCGCTGTGTTCGGGGACCGCGTCGGTCGCGTGGGCGGTGAGCGTCGGGAAGAGCCCCGAGAGGGTGAACCCGATCGCGAAGAGGCCGACGACGGACCCGAGGCCGGTAGCGAGGAAGAACGTGTAGCCGACGGCGACCAGACAGAGCCCCGCGAGTACGACGCTCAGCCGGAGGTAGCCGACCCGCTCGGCGAGTCGGCCGGCGGCGAACCGCCCGGGGATGTACGCGACCAGCAGGACACTGAGCGAGGCCGTCGCCAGCGAGTCGGGGAACCGTCCCTCCGCGTAGGTGGTGAGCCACGTGAACAGCCCGCCCTCGACGCCCGTCGTGAGGAGGATACCGACGGCCATCGCGAGCACCTCCGGTCGGCGGCCGATCCGGCGGAGCTCCGCGAGGTCGAGCGGCCGGTCACCCCCGTCGATATCGGGCGCCGGTAGCGAGCGGACCAGCACCGCGACGGGGAGGAACGCGACCCCGAGCGCGTAGAACGCGAGTCGCCAGTCCCCCAGCCAGAGGGCGACCGAGACGACGAGCGGGCCGAGCGTCGCGCCCACGGCCCAGGTCATGTCGTAGTAGCTGAACAGCCGGCCGCGCGCCCGGGGGTAGAGGTGACTCAGCAGCGGGCGGTCGGTGCCGCGGCCGATCCCGCTGAAGACGCCTCTGCCCGCGAGCGCGGCGAGGAAGAGCCCGAACGACGGAGCCAGTCCCATCGCGAGGAGGCCGGCGCCGGTGCCGAGTACACCGACGAGGAACAGCCGGTGGGCCTCGAATCGCCCGGCGACGGCGCCGACGGCCGCCACGAGGAGGACGAACCCCACCGTCCCCGCGGGGGCCACCAGCCCCAGTTGCCAGGCCGGCACGCCGAACGTCTCCCGGAGGACGGGGACGACCGCGCCGCGCATCTGCAGGCCGGCCCCCTCGAGGGCGACGTAGCCGAACACCGCCAGCGTCCACCGACGACGGGTGTCCGGACGGCCCGCGGTCTCGCCCTCGGTGGCCGTCTCCATGCGCCCGCTATCGACCCAGGTGTGGAAAACCCCCCGAACCGTCCCGCCGGTCGTCGCCCGACTACGGCGTCGTCCCCTCGCCCTCGCCGGGGAGCGGGTCGCCGATACCGACCCGTCGGGCGAGCGTCTCGATCCGGGCCGACTGGCCCATCAACGTCGTCCCGAGGACGCTCATCACGAGGACGTAGCCGACGGCGAGCGCGGCGAGGGCGGGGTCCAGGTTCGCCTGTACGGCGAGCGCCGCGAGGACGAGCGAGAACTCCCCGCGGGCGACCATCGCGACGGCCACCCGCACGGATCGGCGCTCGGAGAGGCCGTAGGCCCGACCGCCGAGGTAGCCGGTGAGGAGTTTGCTGGCCGTCGAGACGACCGCCAGCGCGAGCACGGGGAGCGCGACCGCGCCGAACGTCCCCGGGTCGGTCCCGAGGCCGATGGCGAAGAAGAAGACGGCGGCGTAGAGGTCCCGCTCGCTGGTGATGACCCGCTCGACGCGCTCGGCGTGTTCGGTGCCCCCCACCGCGGCACCGAGGAAGAACGCGGCGACGGCCTCGCTCACCCCGAGCGCGAGGGCGACCCCGCCGATCAGCGCCGCGGCGCCGACGATACGGAGCAGGAACAGTTCGTCCGAGCGGACGTCGAGGGCCCGCTCGACGAGGCCGGTCCCGTAGAACGCGAGCACCGCGAGCAGGCCGACGAACCCCACCGAGATGCCGACGGCTGTCGCCGTCTGGGCGAGCCCCTCGCCGCTCAACACCACCGCGGCGACGACCGCGAGGTAGATCGCGATGACGAGGTCCTCGAAGACGAGCACCCCGAGGATGGTCTCGGCCTCGGGGTCGGCGATCCACCCCAGTTCGATGAGCGACTTGGTGATGATCGCCGAGGAGGAGATGTAGACGACCCCCGCGAGGACGACCGCCTCTATCAGGGTGAATCCGAGGAGTATTCCAGCGACGAAACCGACCGAGGCGTTCAGTCCGAGATCGAGCATCCCGGCCCGGAGGACCGACTGGCGGCGTTCGAGGAGACTCGCTGGCGAGAAGTGGAGCCCGATGAAAAAGAGGAGGAACACCACACCCAGCTCCTGGAGGAGGATGACGAACTCGCTCGAGTCGACGAGCGAGAGCGCCGGCACGGGCGAGTTCGGCCCGAGCAGGACGCCGGCGAGGATGTACGCGGGGATGACCGACTGGCCGAGCCGCCAGGCGAGCGCGCCGCCGACGGCGACGGCGGTGAAGAGGATGCCGGCCTCCAGCAGGACGCCCGTCCCCGCCATCAGCGGCAGCGCTCGGCGAACGCGGCCTGCTGCTCGCGGGTGCCGAGTGCGACGAGGATGTCGCCGGCTTCGATCAGGAAGTCGGCCTCGGGGTTCGGGATGGTCTCGGTCCCCCGCTGGACGGCGAGCACCGACACGCCGGAGACGTTCCGGAGGTCCGACTCCGCGAGCGTCTGACCGGCCACGGCGGAGTCCTCGCCGATGTCGACCCACTCGATGATGGCGTCGCCGAGCGGCACGGACAGCTCCTCGGTCGAGACGGTCTCGAAGTACGCCCCCTCGAGGATGGACCCCAGTCTGTTGGCCTGCCGGCTCGTGAGGTCGAACACCTTCTCCGAGTCGGCGTCGGGGGATTCGCGCCGGAAGACCTCGACG
>JBEPXB010000469.1:0-3163 GCA_041642135.1 Halobacteriales archaeon
ACCGCACCTATATATCAGTACATACTTCTTCTACACTCGGCCTCGAAAAAGAGACGAAGACGTTATCCTGCCGGGCCGACTGTTACAGACGGAGGGATGTACGAGACGAGGACTCCACCGGAGGCCGCCGATGGGTAGCGGCGGGGGCCCCGGGACCGTACCGCCCGAGTCGCCACCCGTCGACGCCGACCTGTCGGACCCCGCGTTCTACCTCAACCGCGAACTCTCCGAACTCGCCTTCCAAGAGCGGGTGCTCCACGAGGCGCTCGACGACCGGAACCCCCTGCTCGAACGGGTCCGGTTCCTCTCGATATTCACGAGGAACATGGACGAGTTCTTCATGAAACGGGTCGGGGGGCTGAAACAGCAGATCCAGGCCGACGTCACGGAGCCGACGGTCGACGGCCGCACCCCCCGCGAGCAGTGGGAGGAGGTCCTCGAGACCGCCCGCCCGATGTTCGAGGCTCAGACCGAGTGTTACCGCGAGACGGTCCGCGGCCTGCTCGAGGACGCGGACATCGAGGTGGTCGACGACGCGGCCGACCTGACCGAGGACCAACGACGCCGGACGCGCGAGTACTTCGAGGAGTCGGTACTGCCGACGCTGACACCGCTGGCGTTCGACCCTGCCCATCCGTTCCCGTTCATCTCGAACCTCTCGCTGTCGCTGGCGGTGCTGACCCGGCGGTCGGGCGAGGAGGAGCCGACGTTCACGCGGGTGAAGATCCCGCAGAACCGCCCCCGGCTCGTCGAACTCGACGAGGCACGGTACGTCCTCATCGAGGAGGTCATCCGGGACAACCTCGACCTGCTGTTCCCGAACGTCGAGGTGGTCGACGCGTCGTTGTTCCGGCTCACCCGGAACGCCGAGGTCCGTCGGAACGAGGAGGTCGCCGAGGATCTCATCGACATGATCCGGGAAGTGCTCGAACAGCGCCGGTTCGCCACCGTCGTCCGGCTCGAGGTGGACGATGGGACCCCCGAACGGGTCCTCTCGCTGCTGACCGACCAGCTCGAACTCGATGACCTGGAGGTCTACCGTCGGGCGGGCCCGCTCGACTACCGGCCGTTCGTGGAGCTCGCCGAACTCGACCGCCCGGAACTGAAGACCGAGCCGTGGACGCCGCGTCCCCACCCGCGGCTCCGCCGCGAGGGGAGCAGTCCGATCGTCGGCGCCGGCGAGGAGGAGCCCCGGAACGTCTTCGAGGAGATCCGTCGCGACGACGTCCTGCTCCACCACCCGTACCACTCCTTCGACGAGACGGTCCAGCGGTTCCTCGACGAGGCCGCAGCGGACCCCGACGTACTCGCGATCAAGGCGGCCATCTACCGCACGGCGAGCGACTCGACGGTCATACAGTCGCTCATCGACGCCGCCGAGAACGGCAAGCAGGTGGCGGTGATGGTCGAGCTGAAGGCCCGGTTCGACGAGGAGAACAACCTCGACTGGGTACGCACGTTAGAGGAGAACGGCATCCACGTCGCCTACGGCACCGTCGGGCTGAAGACCCACACCAAGACCGCGCTCGTCGTCCGCGACGAGCCCGACGGAGTGCAGCTCTACTCCCACGTCGGCACGGGCAACTACCACTCCGAGACCGCGAAGGGGTACGTCGACCTCGGCCTGCTGACGGCCGACCGCGAGGTCGGTCGCGACCTCACCCGGGTGTTCAACTACTTCACCGGACCCTCGCTCGACGAGCAGTTCAGCAAGCTGCTCATCTCGCCGGTGACGATGCGGCCCGAGCTCACCCGGTTCGTTCGCCGGGAGGCCGAGCACGCCCGGAACGGCGAGCGGGCCCGGATCGTCATCAAGGTCAACGGCCTCGAGGACCCCGACATCGTCGAGGAACTCTACCGCGCCTCGCAGGCCGGCGTCGAGATCGACCTGATCGTCCGGGACATCTGTCGACTCCGGCCCGGGCTCGAGGGGGCGAGCGAGACCGTCCGCGTCCACAGCGTCGTCGGCCGGTTCCTCGAGCACTCCCGGATCTTCTACTTCGAGAACGGCGACGACCCCGAGTACTACATCGGCAGCGCGGACTGGATGACACGGAACCTCGACAACCGCGTCGAGGCCGTCGCGCCCGTCGAGGACCGCCGCATACGCGAGCAGCTCCGGTTCAACCTCGAACTGATACTCGCGGACAACCGCCGGCGCTGGGAGATGCACCCCGACGGCACGTACACCCAGTGTACCCCCGAGGAGGACGAGCCCGTCGTCGACACGCAGGCAGTCCTGATGGACCGCACCCGCGAGGCGGTCGAGCGCGACGGCTGGTCGATGGGTATCGTCCCCGAGCACCCCGCGGTCGGCCGGGAACTCCTCGTCGAACCCGTCGAGGGCCCGGCGCACGCTGACGACGGGGACGGTACGGACGAGGACTCGGTCCCGTCGAGCGATGCGGGCGGGGACGGCGCAGCGTCGGCGCCGGAGAGTGACACCGAGGTGTCGACGCCATCGGCCGACGGTGACGAGGTCACCGGGCGGGACGGCTCCGGCAGGGGGGACCTACCGTCCGCGTTCCGGAGCCACCCGGACCGCTGGTACGTGCCCGACAGCGACCGGTACGCCTTCGCGGTTCGGACCCCCGACGGCGGGCGGCGCTACTACGAGTCGACCGACGGAGCGGTGCGGGCGCTCGAAGAACTCTACGGGTAGCGTGCGACCGGCTACCCCGGCTCGCACAACGGTTATCTCCTCGAACGTCGATATTCGATCATGGACATCACGTTCTTCGAGATCCACCTGGACGGCGCGCAGTTCGGCCCGAAGACCATCGGCGACGCGATGGGAGACGATGCGATGGATGGAGAGACGACGGAGCGCGAGCGGATGGACGAGGAGACGACCGTCGTGACCGGCGAGGAGTCGTCCGGCGGACGGTCGCGCTCGCCGCCCCGGTTCGCTCCCCTGTTCGTCCTTTTCGCCCTCGGAGCCGGCTACGTCGCGTTCCGGCGGTTCCGCGGCGGCGACGACGGTGACGACGGCGAATCGTTCGACGCCGACCCCGACGCCGAGTCCGTCGAGATCGAGGCCTGATCCCCGAAACCCGAACCCGGTTCGCGTTTCGAGCGGTGTGTCGGGGGAAGTTTTCACGTAGGGAACTCGCGTAGCCGGCGGCGATGAACGGTACCGAGGCGGCCGTCGAGACGACCGCCC
>JBEPXB010000470.1:0-3163 GCA_041642135.1 Halobacteriales archaeon
CACCTCGTCCCCGGCGAGGACGAGGGGGCGGTCGCCCGCGAACAGCGAAACGCCTACCGGGGGATGGTCGGGCCCGCGCGCTCGGCCGAGTACGCGATGGGGAACTGGCTGTCGGGGACAGTCGAGGAGATCCGGGAGACGCTCGCGGTCTACGAGCGCGAGGGGTTCGACGAGGTGATCCTCTATCCCGTCACGCCCGATCCGGGCGACGCGGAACGCCAGCTACGGCGCTACCGGGACCACCTGCTCCCGGCGTTCGACTGAGCCGTCGGTCGGTCCGCCTCGCAACCCCCGCGTCGCGCCGGGTCAGAACTGCCGGGCGACCCCGTAGTCGACCGACGACTCGGCGATCCGCCACTCGCCGTCGACCTTCCGGTACTCGTCCTCGTAGCGGGCCTGGGTCCACCCGTCGTTCCCGTCCGCGTCCCGGTAGAACAGGATCAGGTACCACTGTCCCGTCGCGGTGTCCCCGTCGACATCGACGACCGGGTTGGTGACGACGTGCGCGGAGTGGTCCATCGCGGCGTCGAACCCCTCGCTCGCGAAGGCGTGGATCTCCTCGTGGCCCTCGAACGTCTCCCCGCTGTCGCGGACGAACCGGCCGTCCTCGGTGAACAGCGAGGCCCACCGCTCGTAGTCGCCGTCGTCGATGGCGAAGCAGTACTCGTGTTTGAGCCGCTGGATCGCGTGTACGTCCTCTGCGGACATGCCCAGGCCGAGTCCGGCCGGGGCCATAAGCCTACTCCGCTGGTATAAGGGGGATCCGACGGACGCTACTCGGAGTCCGACTCCGGCTCGTAAGCGTGGGCGTCGTCGACCGACGGCGCCCCGAGCGCGAGCACGCGGACGCTCCCCTCGGCGTCGGCCGGGTTGTGCGCCCGGTGGGGGCTCCCCGGCTCGACGACGAACGCCTCGTCCTTCTCGACGACGAACTCCCCCTCCGGGGTCTCGACGCGGAGCCGCCCCTCGAGGACGTAGAACGCCTCGACCTGCTCGTCGTGGTAGTGGTAGGCGAGCGGGAGCTGCTGCCCCGGTGCCGCCTCGTAGACCCGGAGCCCGAGAGGCGCGTCCTGGTAGTCGAGCCCGACGGCCGCGCTGATCGAGCGGACGTCGACGTCGCGATCGTCCCACTGGTCGAGCGCCGCCGGGTCGACGACGTGATAGCCCATACCCACGCGTCCGCTCGGCCCCGTATCAACCTTCCCGTGCCGTCCCTGCGACCGAGCCCCATTTTCATCCGCGTTCGAAAATTTGAAATAATATCGACTCCCACTGTCAGATGGGTCGGAGACACGACCCGTACCCCCAGCCCCCACCCCCACCGCCTTCCGCCATCCCCACTCCCCCACTACTCCCCGTTTCCCGACGACCGTACGGTCGTCGTCCGGCGGGCGGTCCCGCGCTCAGAACAGCGCCGACACCTGTCGCCGGAGCGCGTCGCGTCCGCCGGAGTTGTCCACCGTCGCGTGGGCCGCCGTGACGGGCTCGAACGTCGACTCCAACGTCCGGTACACCTCGAAGTCGGCGTCGCTCTCGTCGTCCGTGCGTTCGGCGATACGCTCGCGGACGACCGACTCCTCGCAGGTCACCTCGACGAGTCGGCGTTCGGTACCCGCGGCCGTGGCCAGTTCGTGCGTCCGCTCCCGCGGGGTCGCCTCGGCGAAGGTCCCGTCGAGGACCACGTTCGCGCCGCGGTCGAGCCGTGTGCGTGCCCGATCGAACAGCGCCTCGTAGACGGCGCGACGCTCCTCGTCGGTGTAGTCGGGGACCGGGAACAGTTCCCGGCGGACGACGTCGGTCCGGAGGGGTTCGACCCCCAGTCGGTCGGCGATCATCCGTGCGACGGTGGTCTTCCCCACGCCCGGCAACCCACAGACGACGACCAGCATTCCCACGGGCGTGGGGGGACCCGGGGTTTATGACTTGTGGACGAGTTCGGCCGGCCCGAACACCGCTCACCCGCCGGTCGCGTGGACGCGCAGTCCCTCGGAGACGGCGAGCGCGAACGCGAGCAGGCCCGCGGCGCCCAGCAGGAGCGTCCGCTCGCCGGGCGGGGTGAGCGCGTACGCCCCGCCGACGAACAGCAGGCCGAGGAGCAGCCCGGTCCGGACCCGTGCGTACGGCGGCTCCTCGCCCGTCGCCGCGAGATAGAGCTGCGGGCCGAGGATGCCGACCCCGACGAACACGAACAGCCCGAACAGCCGTCGACCCTCGGTGAGTCCCGTCACCTGCCCGGCGCCGACGAGCAGCGCGACGACGCCCACCGCGACGAGGAACACCCGGCTCTCCCTGGCGGTCATCACCGGAGGGTTCGACCGGCCACGGATAACCCCTCCGTCGCTCCGCGCGCCGTCCGGTCGCCGGACAGGAGACTCGACCGCGATCGACCAGTCCCATCATATGTAGTTTATTTGTTCTGCGTACGCCCCCCACGAAGCCCCTACGGCGATACTACGTAGCATACGCTACTACCAGACACAGTATATTTATGCCGTCCAGCGACCATCCCTATCCTCGATTATGGCCTACGCAGGCAGTCAACCCATCTACATCCTGAGCGGTTCCAGCCGACGGACCAGCGGGCGCGACGCCCGGCGCTCGAACATCCTCGCGGCGAGGGCCGTCGCCGGGGCGGTCCGAACGACGCTCGGCCCGAAGGGGATGGACAAGATGCTCGTCGACTCCTCGGGCAACGTCGTCGTCACCAACGACGGCGTAACGATCCTCTCCGAGATGGACATCGAGCACCCCGGGGCGGGGATGATCGTCGAGGTGGCCGAGACACAGGAGGAGGAGACCGGCGACGGCACGACCACCGCGGTGGTGCTGGCGGGCGAACTCCTCTCGCGGGCCGAGGACCTCCTCGACTCGGGGGTCCACCCGACGGTGGTGGCGAACGGCTACCGCTTCGCGGCCGCCGAGGCCCGCGAACGCCTCGAGTCGATGGCCCTCGCCGTCGACGACGAGGAGTCCCTCCGGGAGGTCGCCCGCACGGCGATGACCGGCAAGGCTGCCGAGTCCGCCCGCGAACACCTCTCCGACCTCGTCGTGCGGGCGGTGAGCGCCGTCCACGAGGACGGCGAGATCGACCTCGACGACGTGGGCGTCGAGACCGTCGTGGGCGGCTCCGTCGATGACTCGACCCTCGTCGAGGGCGTCGTGA
>JBEPXB010000471.1:0-3160 GCA_041642135.1 Halobacteriales archaeon
CCTAGCCCCGGTTCGGTCGCCGACCGTGGCGGCCCGCTCGGCCACCTCGACGAGCGTCGACCAGGTGTTGATGCCGGCGCGCAGGGCGACCAGGTCGTCGGCCGCGACCCGGACGACGACGGACCCATCGCGCGCCTCGACGGTCGCCCGGGTGCGGTCGCCCTCGATCTCTTCGACCTCCTGACCGACGCTGCGGGCGAGCAGTCGTGCCCGTCCCGAGGTACGGTAGTCGAAGACGAGTTCGGCCTCGTGGGGGCCGTCGGGCGGGGTCCCCGACGGGTCGTCGGTCGCCGGTGCGTCCCCGGTCGGGTCGTCCGTCACGCCGCGCCTACTCGACCTGGACTTCCTTGACGTCCGGCGAGCGCTCCTTCAGCAGGACGCGGTGGCCGCAGTACGGACAGCGGACCCCGCCGTAGGCGTCGAGTTCGACGTCGCGCTTGCACCGCGAGCACTTGTAGCTCATCGGTCGTTACTCGTTCTCGTCCTCGGCGACGGGCTCCACGTCGGTCGCGCTCTCGCCCTCCGAGAGGGCGGCGCGGATCGACCGCCGGACGGTCCGGCCGGCCGGGGTGACCGGGCGGTAGGCACCGCCGGTGAACGTCTCGCCGGTCTCCTCGTTCACCCAGACGCCGGTGCCGAGGCGCTTGACGTCGTCGCCGTCGACCTTCGAGTTCCGCATGTCGTCCTCGATCTCCTTGACGCGGCGGCGGGAGACGCGCCCGTATCGGGCGCCGAACCGGCCCGCGCTGCCGACCTTGCTCTTGGCCATAGTGGTCGTACGTGGGCCCGTCGGGGGAATAAACCCTGCGAGTCACGGCCGCTAGTGGGGCTTTCACCTCGCACCCGTCGGGTCGGTGTGTCACGGCCACCGCGCCCGCCGATCCGCTCGTCCCTCGCCGCGGTTCCTACTCTCGGTCACGTCGATATCGGCGGGTTCCTCACGCTCGGGGCGTGGACGGTGTACTCCGACACGGTCGGGGGCGGGCCTCGACGCCTCATTACCGGTTCAGCTGCGCCGCCAGCCTGCGGGCCAGCGAAGACGGCAGGAGCTTCGCCGCCAGTCGGACGAGCCGGTTGATGGTGCCGGGGACGACGACCGCCCGCCCCTCGGCCAGCCCGCGGTAGCCGATCCGGGCCACCGCCTCGGGTTCCATCCACCGGATCAGCCCGCCGTCCTGCCGCCCGATGGGCGCGTCGGTCATGTCGGCCCGCTCCTGGAACTCCGTCGCCACCGGCCCCGAACAGAGCACCGTGGCAGTCACGCCGTCCCCGCGGAGCTCCTCGTGGAGCGCCTGGGAGAACGAGAGTTCGTAGGCCTTCGACGCGTAGTAGGTCGCCATGTACGGCCCGGGCTGGAACGCGGCGGTGGAGGCGACGGTGAGCACGCCGCCGTGCCCGCGCTCGACCATGTCCCGGACGAACAGCTTCGCGAGGTGGGTCGGGGCGGCCACGTTCAGTTCGACCAGTCCGAGGTCGCGCTCGAGGTCGATGTCGGTGAACCGTCCCTGCGTGCCGACGCCGGCGTTGTTGACGAGGTAGTCGACCGCGATGCCCCGACCCGTCACGTCCTCGTAGAGGGCGTCCCGGGCCTCCCGGTCCGCGAGGTCCGCCGGCACGACGTGGGCCCTGACGCCGTGTATGGCCTCGAGGTCGTCGGCGACCGTCCGAAGACGCCCCTCGCGGCGGGCGACCAGGACCACGTCGTGCCCCTCGGCTGCGAACCGTTCGGCGAGCGCCAGACCGATACCCGCGGACGCGCCCGTCACGAGCGCGGTCCCGATTTCGAGTCCCATGCGCGACCCCTACTCCCCCTGCCGTGTTAACTGATACCGCGAGCGGACCCCCCGGCTCCGGGTCAGAGACGCGACGGAGACGGACGGAGGAAGGGACGAACGACCGCGTCACCGGTCCGTCGATCGACGGTACATCGTGGGTCACCGAGGGCGTGCCCGTCGGACCGACCGCGCGAGCTGTTTCAGCGCCGCCCACGCGAGCCTCGGGAGATACGGGAGGACGGCGGGGGACGTGAACCCGAACCCCTCGAGCACCTCCAGCAGCGGGGGGTAGACGCGGTGCTCTATCACCTGGCCGTCCACGACGCGGACCACGCCCATGTACCGGAACTCGCAGCGTCGTTTCGTCGGCGGGATCCAGCAGAACTCCGCCTCGTGCGTCAGCGTGATCCGACCCGTGTACATCGCCGTGCCCCCCTCGGAGAGCATCTCGATGACCTCGAGGTAGAAGTCCGGGAAGCCCGCCACGACCCCGCGAACGAACCGTTCGAGGTCCTCGCGTCCCCGGATCTCCCCTCTCGGTCCGGAGAGTTCGCCGTCGATCGCCCACGGGTCGTACATGACGAACGATTCCGAGACCACCTCGGGTATCTTCGAGTAGTCCCGGTCGTTCCAGACGGTCAAGTACTCCCGCACGATCCCCTCGGTGTCAGTCGTCGTCTGGGCCATCGGTGATCCCTGGCGTACCAGACACCCCACACCGGATATATCATTTCCCGAAACATCCACCGATATACCGTCGAAACAGTCCTCGGAACGACAGGAAGGTAGGTTCATCCCCGCGGGCGACGACGGGAGGGTATGACGAACGACACCGCCCCGCGACGTGCGTCGGACGACCCGGTTCCGCGGGTCGACGTTCCGATCCCGGAGATATCCCACGTCGCGTTCGTCGTCGAGGACCTCGAGGACGCCATGCGCCGGTTCGGCGACCTCCTCGGCATCGAACCCTGGCTGTGCTACCGCTACGAACCCCCGCGGTTGACCGACACCACCTACCGCGGCGAGCCGAGCGACTACTCGATGCGGGTCGCACTCTCGGACGTGGGGGGGCCAGTCGACCTGGCGACCACCGTTCTGTCGGGCCGGACGCTGAAGCGGCTCGTCGGGTTGGTCACGTCGCTCCGCGACCGGCTCGGCCTCGGCGCGTCGACAGGTGCCCCGACCGACCGGGAGAGCCCGCTGTCGAAACTCCCGAACCCGGGACTCCCCGGCGTCAACGTCGAACTGATCGAACCGCTCGAAGGGCCGAGCACGTACACGGAGCACCTCGGCGCGGATGGCACGGGCATCCACCACATCGGTTGTTTCGCGTACGACGACCCGCGGGGGGTCGTCGAGACGTACGAGAACGCGGGAATCCCGGT
>JBEPXB010000472.1:0-3160 GCA_041642135.1 Halobacteriales archaeon
CCGCCGACGCGGTGGGTGCCGACGGCCCGGCCGACGGCGCGGAACTCCCGGGCGAGCAGCGCCGTCGCCGGGTTGTAGTAGACCCCCGCACCGACGCCCAGAAGGACCAGCGCGGCGCCGAACGCGAGGAACGCGGGCGAGGCCGCCAGTCCGAGGGTCGCGAGCGCGGTGGTCCCGAGCGCGACGAACACGACGCCGCGCTCGCCGAACCGGTCGGCGAGGACGCCCCCCGGGAGCTGCGAGAGGGCGTACGCGACCCACATCCCGGTGAGCGCCGTCCCGACCGCCCCGCGCGAGACGTCGAACGTCGCGACGACGGCGGGGACGACCGGCCCGACGACGACCTGGGTGAACCGCACCCCGAAGTACGAGCCCACGAAGACCGAGAGGAGCGTGTGTCGGTCGGTCCAGCCCGACCGTACCCTGCCGATGGCGCTCACCGCTCTGTGTCTCTATCCAGACCCCAATACTCTTGTCCCGAGGTCAGAGCACCCCTAGCAGGTTCCCGAGCGCGACGCCGAGCAGCGCGGCGAACCCGAAGTGCAGCAGGACCAGGGGCACCGCCGACCGGAGCTTCAGCCGGTAGACGAAGCTCACCGCCAGCAGATCGGCGACGAGCGTGGCGAGGACGACCAGTCCGACGAGCAGCGACGGGTCGATCCCGACGGCGGCGTCGCTCTGCCCGTACCGCTGGAGGAGGATGGAGACCAGCGCCGGGACGGGCGCGGCGGTGGCGGCCCGCTGTGAGGGGACGTCGCCGATGAAGAACGTCGCCGCGAGGTGGAGTGTGACCGCGTAGAACAGGGTCGTGATCAGGAACGTGACGACCAGCGCGAGGAGCCCGCCGCCGGTGATGTCGGTCTGGAGCGGAAGGACCGGGGGAAACGAGGCGGGAGCGAAAAGCGGGAGCGTCGGCGGGATCGAGTGCGCGAGCGGAGATCGGAGCAGGAGTGCCGACGAGGGGACCATCGTCCCGCGGAACTACCGCCGCGCCGCGTTTGTACGTGCCGGTTCGCGGTCAGTGCCGGGTCGTAGTCGGTCCGTACCGGGTCGAGATCGGCCCGGATACGGTCAGCCCTCGAGGAGGCCGAGCTCCTCGAGCCGGCTGACGATCTTGTCGACGGCGTGTTCGGCGTCGACGGGCTGTTTCCCGCCGGTGATGACGAGCTTGCCCGAGCCGAACAGCAGCGCGACCACGTCGGGGTCGTCGAGCCGGTAGACCAGCCCCGGGAACTGCTCGGGCTCGTACTCGATGTTCTCGAGGCCGAGGCCGATGGCGATGGCGTTCAGGTTGAGGTTCCGACCGAGGTCCGCGCTCGTGACGATGTTCTGGACGACGATCTCGGGATCCTCCTCGACCTCGATATTCAGATCGCGGAGCTTGTCGAAGACGATGCGCAGGGACTCGTGGACGTCGTCGGTGCTCTTCGCGCCGGTGCAGACGATCTTGCCGGAGCGGAAGATGAGGGCGGCGGACTTGGGGTTCTGGGTCCGGTAGACCAGCCCGGGGAACTGCTCGGGGTCGTAGTCGGCACCCTCGAGGTCCATGGCGACGCTCTGGAGGTCGAGCTCCTGGCCGATGCCGGTCGAGGCGACGACGTTCTCGATGTTGATAGTCTCTTTGGGGTCCGTCATCTCACGACTTAAATCACGTATTTAACCTTTATAAAGGTACAGGGTGGGGCCTGACAGGTCGATTCCGTTAGCAGTCGGTGTGGCCGGATCGCCCCGGTCGAGGCTCGCCGGACCGACACGCTGAACCCCCAGCGCGCCCCGTCTCGGGGCGTGTACGTCCTCGAACTGGCGGGCCAGGACGACGACCCGCTCGCGACGCTCGAGGCGCGCGCCGCCTGTTCGGGCGTCGAACTCCTCGCGCCGGGGCTGGCGACGGCCCGCGGCCTCTCCGACCGGGTCGCGGACCTCGCGCTCACGCGGACGGCCTGCGACCTTCTCGCCCCGACCGACCCCACGACGAGCGACGCGGTCGCGGGCCTCCGGGCGGCGCTCGAGGATGGGGATGCGGATCCCGGTCGCGAGGGCACGGTTCGCGTGCGTGCGCGCGATATTCGTGGGCTGACCGGCGTCTCGACGAGCGAGGCCGAGCGGCGGCTGGGGGGTGTTCTGACCGAGCGTGGGTACGAGGTCGATCTCGAGTGTCCCGACCACGAACTCCGGGCGCTGTTCTCCGAGGGTGTCTGCGCGCTCGGCTGGGTCGAGGTCCGTACGGAGAGAGGGTTCGAGGCCCGCCGGCCGACCGACCGGCCGTTCTTCCAGCCGGGAAGCATGGACCCGATGCTCGCCCGTGCGCTGGTCAACGTCGCCGGAGCGCGGCCGGGTGCGACCGTCGTCGACCCGATGTGCGGGACGGGGGGACTCCTGCTCGAGGCGGGGCTGGTCGGCGCGCGCGTCCTCGGCGTGGACGCACAGTGGAAGATGGTCCGTGGCGCGAGCGAAAACCTCGGGCGCTACCTCGACACCGGGTTCGGGACCGTCCGCGGGGACGCGACGCGGCTCCCCGTCCGGGACGACGCCGCCGACGCCGTCGTCTTCGACGCGCCGTACGGCAAACAGTCGAAGGTGGTCGGCGACCTCGCCGAGCTCGTCTCGGGCGCCCTGCGCGAGGCCCGACGGGTCGCCCCCCGGGCCGTGCTCGTCGCCGACCGATCTTGGACAAACGAGGCAGAAATATCCGGGTGGACGGTCGAGGAACGCATCGAACGCCGCGTTCACCGGTCACTCGCCCGCCATATTCACCTTCTGACTACGGATCCGTAGATTAATGCGTCTCGGTAGCATACTACGCACCGAGGAACGATGCTTGACACCGACCCAGGGGCGGAGCGACCGGGAACGAACCTCTACGAGTGTCCCGACTGCGGCGAGCGGGTGGAGGCGAACGGGAGCTGCTGCTGTCCGGACTGTCGGACGACGATGCTGAACCTCTCCAAACCGCGTCACCAGTAGCCCGGACGACTCCCGGGGGCGATGCGGGGAGCCGGCGGCTTTTTGCCCGTTCGACCCGCCGTCCGGTCGTGACGCGATACCTGCTGTGGGCCCCCGGACTCCTCGCCCGTCGCGGGGGCGGGGTCGCGGGTGCGCTCGCGGACGCGCTCGCCGCCGCGGCGGTCGGGACGTCTACGACGGCCGCCGAACTCCGGCC
>JBEPXB010000473.1:0-3159 GCA_041642135.1 Halobacteriales archaeon
CCCTTGCGGCCGGCGGCGTGTCGGTCTTCGAATTCGCGGTCATCGTCTTCGCGTCGGCCGTGTTGATCGCCTGTCCCTGCGCACTGGGATTGGCGACCCCAGCCGCGACGATGGTTGGGACGACCATCGGCGCACAGAACGGTGTCCTGTTCAAGGGTGGTGACATCCTCGAACGAGCGAAGGACGTCGACACGGTCGTCTTCGACAAGACAGGGACGCTCACGAAAGGCGAGATGGAACTGACCGACGTGGTCGTCTTCGACGGTGACGGGCAACCGGTCGCAGACGGCGGGGATCCCGCTACCGATGGGGGCCAGCTAACGGCACAGGAGCGCCTCAGCGAGGACGACGTGTTGCGACTCGCGGCCACCGCCGAGAGCGGGAGCGAACACCCACTCGCCCGCGCGATCGTCGACGGTGCCAAAGATCGCGGCATCGACGTGACCGATCCAGATAGCTTCGAGAACGTCCCAGGACACGGTATCAGAGCGACCGTCGGTGACAGCGAGGTGCTGGTCGGGAACCGGAAGCTACTCCGGGACAACGGGATCGATCCCTCACCCGCCCAGGAGACGATGGAGCGCCTCGAGAACGAGGGGAAGACGGCGATGCTCGTAGCCTACGAGGGCGAACTCGTCGGTGTGGTCGCCGACGCCGATACGATCAAAGAGAGTGCGAAAGACGCCGTGAGCCAACTACAGGAGCGCGGCGTCGACGTGATGATGATCACCGGGGACAACGAGCGAACCGCCCGCGCGGTCGCCGAACAGGTGGGCATCGACTCCGAAAACGTTCGGGCGGAGGTCCTCCCCGAGGACAAGTCCGACGCCGTCGAGGATATCCAAGAGGAGGGCCGCAAGGCGATGATGGTCGGTGACGGCGTCAACGACGCCCCCGCGCTCGCCGTCGCGTACGTCGGGACTGCTATCGGGAGCGGGACGGACGTGGCGATCGAGGCGGCGGACGTGACGCTGATGCGTGACGATCCGCTTGACGTGGTGAAAGCCATCCGCATCTCGGACGCGACGCTTGCGAAGATCAAACAGAACCTCGTCTGGGCGCTGGGCTACAACACCGCGATGATCCCGCTTGCGTCGCTCGGGCTGCTCCAGCCCGTGCTCGCGGCCGGCGCGATGGCGTTCTCGTCGGTGTCAGTTCTGTCGAACAGCCTGCTGTTCCGCCGGTACACCCCCGATCACGACTACAAACTGTTTGGGCGGCTCCGATAGTCACTGCCGTATCACCACCCACTCACCTGTGACGCGCCATCCCTGCCCTGACGAACGAGAAGCCAACACGACGACGGTCCCGTAACCGGGGTTCAGAACCAACACAGAACACAGCAGACGCACTGGGAGTTGAGATGTCCCGCAACACGTCACTCCTGACCGGTATCCGCGCTCGACTTACGTCACGCGACGTCTTCGTCGGCAGCTGGATGCTCGTCACCGTCGTCGCGTACTATCACAACTTCCTTGTCGTCCAGTCGACGGCCCTCTCGTACGTGTATACGTTCGCCTCTTACGGAATTGGTGCCGTCTACGCTCGGTACGATACGACGGTAAAGCATCTTCTCGTGATCGGAACGATCGGTGGATCCCTCGAACTGCTCGGGGATTACTTTCTCGTCACCGTCGCCGGGACCCTCGTCTATCCGTCGGGTTACCCGTTCCTGCTTCGTTCGCCGGCGTACATGCCGTTCGCGTGGGCGCTCCTCATCGCGTTCATGGGATACGTGGGCCTTCGACTGGCCGACGAGTACGGGACGGCAGCGGCGTATCTCGGGCCGGCGATATTCGCGTTCGTCGCGGAGAGCGGCTACGAATCGCTCGCAAGCCAGGGCGGCGGCTGGACGTATCTGACAGCCCCGCTGGGGTGGATCGGGCACGCACCCCTGTTCATCGTCGTCGCAGAGGCGGTCATGTTCGCGTCCAGCTACTACTGGGTGAGACAGAACGTGCTCGTTGGCGGCATCGGTATCGGCAGTACGATCACCATCAGCTACGTCGGCGTCTACTACCTCTTTGTGCTCATCGATTCGCTGGTGTGACGCCACCTAGACATAGCACGTCGATGATCACACCGGCGTGGTCGCCGTGGATTCGAGTCGCTCCTTGAAGAAGACGAGCTCTTTGTGAGTGTGGTCGTAGAGCTTGGCCTTCCCATTGAGAGCGGTCGTGAACACCCATTTCAGCGCCCGTCCCCGTCGGTTGTTCGGGAAGTCCATCCAGACGGCGTGTGACATCCGAGTCCCGTCTTCAGTCCCTTCGAGTCGGATGGTCCCCCCTTCGGGAATCCGAACGGTGACGAGTCCTCGAAGGAGCGGGTAGTACGCAGTCCCCGTCCAGACCGCCACGTTGGGATGGTCGATATACTGGAATCGGCCATGCAGGTCGGCGTACATCCCGGCGACCTCTTCGGCCTGGTGGAACGTTGCGCCCTCTCGGGGACGGTTATCGGGCGTGTCGTATTCGAGCCCATAGTGTTCCTCGGGGTTCGACGCCGTCCAATGGACTGGGTCGGTTACGTACTCCCAGATCTCCTCGGACGATGCGTCGATGACGATTTCGGCTTTGTCGGTGACGTACATGGATTGACTCCCTGATTTATGATATGAAGGCGTTGTACAGCCACGCGAAGGCGTACATCAAGACGAAGCTGATCACCGCTGCCTCGACCATGCCCGCCACAGTCCCGACGACGGTCGGTTCGAAGAACAGGTGCCACTGCTCCATCGCTTCGACCGCGCCCTCGTAGACGCCGATCGCTCCGAACACACCGAGCAGGAGCATCGCGATGGCAGAGACGACTGCTGCTGCGCCCGCCAGTGCCACCGAATCGAGATGCATCACGTTGGTCGTGGAGTCCGTTTCGTACGCGTCTTGGTTTGTGGTAGTAGTGCTCATGACTAGAGATACGCTCTACTCCTTCAATCGGGTTTCTCTTACAATTCGAAAGGGAGCGATCCCTTGGTAACACGGAGCAAGAATATCGTGGGGAAACAGCGGTACAACCCCCATATCTGTGTGGCCGGTCCGTCGGAAGACCAAGGAGCAACCACCGACTGGAATCAGTGACACGCAAAAACTGAAGAGCGCGAGCGCAGTCCTCGAACGGTTGGCCGCATCTGAATATCATGAGTCACCTTTGAATGCAAGA
>JBEPXB010000474.1:0-3157 GCA_041642135.1 Halobacteriales archaeon
GATCTGAGTCCGACCCCGACGCGGGCGTCCGCGACTCGGCCAACCTCGTGATGTACGACGAGCGGACCCGGTCGTACTGGAGCCAGTTACTCGCGGAGGCGATCTGCGGGCCGAAGACCGGCGAGAGCCTCGAGATACGCCCCTCGACCGTCGCGACGTGGGGCGAGTGGCGGGCCGAACACCCGGACACCGAGGCGCTGTTGCCACCGCCGTTCTCGGGGACGCTGGACCCCGTCGACGCCGCCCGGGGGTGAGTCGCTCGCGCCCGGGAGCCGGCCCGGGCGCCCGCGCGAACGACCAGCCCCGAGCCGCCGATCGGGGCCTCGAACGAGCACTCGTACCGGCCTCGTATTCCGAGCGAAGACGTGTCAGCTGTCGATAGGGATCCGAGGTATTAGTCGGACTGAACGAACCACCGTACATGGCGACGGATCGGGGAGGACCGGGGAGCGGTCTGGAGTGGTTAGACGCCCGGGAGGGGGCCGTGCCGTGGTTCGGTGTCCCGGTGCTCGTCGGTCTCGTCTCGCTCGTGTTCCCGCTCCGGGCGGAGCTCGCGTCACCGAACCTCGGGTCGTTCTTCGAACTGCTGGAGGTCCTCTGGCCGGTCGCCCTGCTCGCGGTCATGCTCCTTCTGAGCCACCGCCTCCGAACCCGACACGCTGGCGAGGGCGGCTGTCGGTTCGCCTGCTGGTGTCTCGCCGGGTGGGTTTTCATCGGCGGCCTCGCCCTCCTGCTCGTCGGCCACCAGCAGGACCTCGGTGTCGCCGTCCGGAAGCCCGGTGTGGTCGTCAGTGACATGGGGATCGCGGGGGCGGCGCTCGGCCTGCTCGTCGGCCGGTACGACGTCGAACGGAGCGCCGAGTACGCGGAGACCCGGCGGCTCAACCGCCGACTCGAGTTCCTCAACGACCTTCTCGGGCACGACGTCCGGAACGACGTGGCCGTCGTCGACGCCTTGGTCCAAGGGCTCGCCGCGGACTACGGATCCGACGAACGGTTCGAGACCATCCGCCGGAAGGTCGATCACGTCACGGAGCTGATTCACGTCGCGAGGGAGCTGAACGAGGCCGAGGTCAGCGACGCGGAGCTCCGATCGGTCGATCTCTCCGCAGCCGTCCGGAAGGCGGTCGAACACGCCCGCGAGGGGTTCCCCGAAGCGACAGTCCGAGTCGAAGGGGAGTTCCCGGCGTCGGTAACCGTCCGCGGGGACTCGCTCGTCGGGTCGGTGTTCGACAACCTCCTCCGGAACGCCGTCCAGCACGGCGGGGAGGACCCGGAGGTAGTCGTCTCCGCGACGGTGTTCGACGAGGAGGTCCGCGTCCGGGTCGCCGACGACGGGCCCGGCATCCCCGACTCGGTCGGCGAGGACCTGTTCGGTGAGGGAACCACAGCCGAGGGGTCGGGCGGCACCGGGCTCGGGCTCTACCTCGTCTCGCGGCTCGTCGACCGCTACGGCGGCCGGGTCGAGGTCGGTGAGAACGAACCGACCGGGACGGTGTTCACCGTCCGGCTCCCGCGGAGCGACTGAGTCGCTGGCCGGGACTCGCGGCCGGACCGGATCCGTCGAACGAGAGGGTCGGAGGGGACGGAACAGGAAGGAACAGGAAGGAACAGAGCGGAACGATCCGAGTATCAGAGCACCGACCGCTGACAGGTGCCACAGAGGTTCTCCTCCTTGACGTCGACCTCGCGGACGGTGGGCGAGAAGCTCATCACACAGCGGTTGTTGTCGCAGTGTTCGAGCCCGAGGGTGTGGCCGATCTCGTGGACGACCTCCTTGCGGACCCGGTCGGCGAAGACGTCGCCGGCCGAGCGGTGGGACATCCCTCCATCGGAAGAGGTCTGGAGGCGGTAGGTCGAGATGACCGAGCCGTTGCCGGAGAGGTAGGCGAGTCCGAAGACGTAGTTGCGCCGGCGGTAGTAGAGGTCGTTGGGCGTGATCGCGATGTTCTTCTCGCCCGACCCCACCCGGGACGCGAGTTCGATGAACTCCTCGGCCCGGTACTGCTGCCGGCCGGGGTCGTACGCGCCGTCGGGGATGTCCTGCTGGTCGTGGATGGTGACCTCGCAGTCGTAGACGGACCGCAGTCCAGCGGAGGCCTCCCGCTTGACGACTGCGGGGACATCGCCCACCGGCACGATGTCGACGTGCATGCGAAAGCATTAGACTGGCCAGTTCATAAACGTCCCGACGTGTTGCACGACTCGTGCGCGGCCATCGTCTCGCGGTTGGCAGGATACGACCACGCGGTCGAGGTGGGCATCGGCCGGCGCACGGACGTCGCCGCGGGGCTCGCCGACCGCGGCGTCGACGTCGTCGCCACCGACCTCCACCCGCGCGAGACTCCCCCCGGCGTGACGTTCGCCCGCGAAGACGTCACCGACCCCGACTCGACCCGGTACTGGCGGGCCGACGTCGTCTACGCGCTTCGTTGCCCGCCCGAACTCCAGCGCCCACTGCGAGAGGCCGCTCGCCTCGGCGGAGCCGACTGCTTCTTCACCACGCTCGGGACCGACCCGGCGGTCGTCCCGGCCGAGCCGGAGACGCTCGACGGGGTGACGCTGTTCCGCGTCCGGACCGACGGACCCGGTCGCCGACGGTCCACCGCTACCAGCCCCAGGACCACGGGCGGGGGTGATCCGGCGTGAGCGGCCCGCTTCGTGTCGACGCCGTCGTTCTCGACGTCGACGGGGTGCTCGTCGACGTGGCCGACTCCTACCGCCGGGCGGTCGTCGAGTCCGTCGAGCGGGTCCACGGCGACACCGTCGCGAGGGACGACCTCCAGCGGTTCAAGGACGCCGGCGGGTTCAACAACGACTGGGAGCTGACCTACGCCGTCGCGCTCTACGTCCTCGCGAACCGGGAGGGGCTCGAACGGGATGCGGCCGCGTTCGCGGACCTCGTCGCCGCCACTGGCGGCGGGCTCTCGGGCGCCGAGGCCGTCGTCGCGGACGCACTCGACCCGGACGCCCGGGAGCGGGTCCTCGCGGCGTGGGACCGCGAGCGCCTCCACGCGACGTTCCAGCGGCTCTACCTCGGGCCCGACCTCTACAGGGAACTCGAGGAGGGCGACCCGGACGCGCTCGGGCTCGACCCGGACGAGGGCGGCTTCATCAACGACGAGCCGACCCTGCTCGATGCGGATACACGGGACGC
>JBEPXB010000475.1:0-3153 GCA_041642135.1 Halobacteriales archaeon
GTCGTCGGGACCGACCGCGCGGGAAAGCGGGTCGACACCGTGGTGGCGGCGCTCCACGAGAACGCCACCGTCGCGAACTTAGAGCGGTACGACCTCGCCTACGCACCGCCGTTCTCGCCGGTGTGGGACCCCGTGCTGACGGCGGCGAAGGTGCTCAACGGCGCCATCGACGCCCCCGACGAACCCGACGTGACGCTCGGGCCCGAACGGGAATCGGAGTGAGCGAGCAGGCGACACGACACGTTCGGGACGCGAGGGGTCGTGTCGCACTCCCGCTGGGCCCCTCGCGACGGGACTCAGGTCACGGGGTCGGTGGTTCCGTCCCCGTATTTGAACCCTCGGATGGGGTCGGAGCTCGGTGTTCGGGGAGGCTTCGAGAGAACCATCGGATGGGACTTTCGAGGTGTTCCCGGATACTGCTGGTGACCGAAACGGAGAACACCTCGAAAGCCCCCGGACGCTACGTCTGCTCACGGGCGGCGAAGCCGCCACGCGCGGTCCCTTTCATACGGTCGTGCGTACCGATGTACCGGCGATCACCCGGACGGGGTCGGTTAGCGCCGGTAAAAGACCACGCACGACCGTATCAGTCCCACCCGATGCCTTCGCCCGGGATTCCAAACCCGAACACTTCGGTAGAGAACGGCGTCAAGGAAGACAAGCTTTAGGCCCTGCGCAGGCCGCCACTCGCGCATGACGGACGCCGAACCCGAGGAGACCGTGCTGCTGGTCGGCGGGGGTGGTCGCGAGCACGCGATCGCCCGTGCAGTGGCCGAGAGCGCCGACACGGCCCTCTACGCCTGCGCGTCGAACCGGAACCCGGGGATCGCCGCACTGGCTGCGGGCGTCGAGACGCTCGAGACGACCGATCCCGCCGCCGTCGTCGAGTACGCCGAACGAGTGGGGGCGACGCTCGCTGTCGTCGGCCCCGAGGCGCCGCTGCAGGCCGGTGTCGCCGACGCACTCGACGAGGCCGGCGTCTACGCCTTCGGCCCGCGGGCCGACGAGGCACGCATCGAGACGGACAAGGCGTTCCAGCGGGAGTTCATGGCCGAGAACGAGATCCCGGGAACGCCCGCGTTCGAGACGTTCACCGACCCGAAGGCGGCCGCGGAGTACGTCGAATCCGTCGAGGGTGACGTCGCGGTCAAGCCCCGCGGGCTTACCGGCGGGAAGGGTGTGCGGGTGACCGGCGACCAGGTGACGAAGGCCGAAGCGGCCGACTACGTTCGCGAGTCGGGCTACGACGACTGGGTGATCGAGGAGCGTTTGGTCGGCGAGGAGTTCACGGTTCAGGCGCTGGTCGCGAACGGCGACCTCCGAGTATCGCCCGCCGTACAGGACCACAAGCGAGCCTACGAGGGCGACGAGGGGCCCAACACCGGCGGGATGGGATCGTACAGCGACGCCCGGTTCGAACTCCCGTTCATGTCCGAGGCGGACTACGACGACGCCGTCGAGATACTCGAGGCCGTCGTCGACGCGCTCGACGACTACAAGGGCGTCCTCTACGGCCAGTTCATGCTCACCGCCGACGGCCCGAAGGTGGTCGAGTTCAACGCCCGGTTCGGCGACCCCGAGGCGATGAACACCCTCCCCGCCCTCGAGACGGACTTCGTCTCGGTCCTCCGTGCGGCACGCGAGGGCGAGCCGCTCCCGGAGCTCACGTTCGAGGCGCAGGCTACCGTCTGCAAGTACGCCGTTCCCGCGGGCTACCCGACTGATCCGGAGGGCGGGACGCTCGTGCGGATCGACGAGGCCTCGGCCGAGGCGGCCGGAGCGCTCCTCTTCTACGCCAGCGTCGACGCCCGCGAGGACGGGATCTACACGACCACATCGCGCTCGTTCGCCGTTGTCGGCGTCGCCGATAGTATCCGGAAAGCCGAGGAGCTCGCGGAGGCGGCCATCGCCGAGGCGGGCGAGGAGGGCCTGCGCGTCCGACACGACATCGGGAAAGCGGACCTCGTCCAGCGGCGGATAGACCACATGCGCGAACTCCGCGAGGAGTAGCGACGGCGCAGTGACCGGAATCCTCGTGAGCGTCAGCGAACGAGGGCCTCGGTGGACGAGCGGAACGAGGCCGACCGGAGGGAGGCCTCGAAGGGGCAAGCGGGGAGCGGGACGACCCGCGAAGCAGCGAGGACCACCGACAACCGGACGGGGACTACCCACCGTCGGCCTCGGGCCCGTGAACCGTCAGCAGTGCCTCGGCGACGTACGGCCTGGGATCGAGGCCGGCGTCGAGCGTCGCTCGCATCTCTACCTGCACGCCGAGCCGCTCGACCTCGTCGAGCAGGTCGAACCAGAAGTCGACGGTGAACGACCCCGGCGACTGCGCGCCCAGGTCCGGTACCTCGAACAGGGTCCACCCGAACCCCTCGGCCGACTGGAATCGGTACTCGGGGAACGGGTAGCCGCCCGGGCGTTCGAGCGCGACCGTGAAGTTCGGGACCGACCCGTCGACGACCGGACGGAACCGGAGCCAGTAGCTCTCGACGCCGGAGAGCTCCTGTGAGAGGTGCGGTCTGAACCGGACCCGGCCGTCGGACGGCGAGGAGACGAGAAAGGACGCGGTCGCCACCCTCGACCCGCCGGCGGTGTAGTCGACGTGCATCTCGCCGTCGTCGTGCTCGATGCTACTCGACAGACGGCGACGACGGACGGACGAACAGCCGGCGAGGGCGGCGCCGACCGCACCGGTCGCGGCCAGCACCTCCCGTCGCGACCGCCGGGCGCCCGGCTCGTGGCCCGTGGAGGGATCGGGGACCATACGGACCGGTCGAACGGGGCGAACACTGAACGTTCCGGCTCGATCACGTCGAACGCGCGCCGCGCTCGAAACCCGGTCTCGGGGCGTTTATGACTCTCCGGCGGCTACACTCGTGCGATGACCGACGCGTTCGTCGCCCTCCACACCGGCACCCACACGGACCTCTGGGGGACGGTCGAGGTGGCGTTCGCCGTCGCCGTCCTCGTCGCCGCCGTCGGCCTCGTCGGCGCGCTGCTCCTCCGGTCCAGTCGGGGGGCCCCCGAGGCCGGGCTCGCGGCGGCCTTCTCGACCGTCGAGGGATCCACGGATGACGCCTCGGCTGACAGCGGACGGCCGCCGCTCGACCGCCGGGAGGGGTGACCGCCCGCCCACGACTCACGCAC
>JBEPXB010000476.1:0-3148 GCA_041642135.1 Halobacteriales archaeon
CCGCCCTCCTCGACGACGGTCTCGGTGACGTAGTCGTCGACCTCGCGCTCGCTGTTCGGGTGGATACAGGGGATGTTCGTCCGGCGGAACTCGAGGAACTCCCGACCCAGCCGGAGGTCGACACTCGCCGGCTGGACCTGGAGGTCGGGGTCCGAAAGCGGCTCGATCACGAGGTCGCCCGCCTCGAGCCGGCGGAGGATGTCCCCGTCCGACAGTATCATGGGCAGGAAGGCGAGCGAGAGGGGCAAAAGGCTCTCGGTGCCCTCTTGGGGGGGCGGTCCCTCGACCGGGTATGGAGACGAAACAGGCCATCGTCGCCCGCACCGACATCGGGATGGGTCGGGGGAAACTGGCCGCGCAGGTCGCCCACGCCTCGCTGTCGGCCTACGAGGACGCCGACGAGCGGACGCGAAAGGCCTGGAAGGGCTCGGGACAGAAGAAGGTCGTCCTGAAGGCCTCGGGCGAGAAGCAGCTGTTCGAACTCGCCGACCGTGCAGAGCGCGAGGGACTGGCTCACGCGATCATCCGCGACGCCGGCCACACGCAACTGGAGCCGGGGACGGTCACCTGCCTCGGCGTCGGCCCGGGTCCGGAGGAGACCATCGACCGGGTGACCGGCGAACTGTCCCTCTACTGACCGGGCAGGCCCCGGGACCGCCTACGGTCTCGGGAACGCCCGGGCGTACTGCGGCGGGACGTCCACCCGGTCCATCGCGTCGAGTTCGCGCGCCGCGGTCAGCGTGAAGTACGGGTCGCGGAGGTGTTCGCGGGCCATGATCGCGAGGTCCGCCCGGCCGTTCAGTATCACCTCGTTGGCGCCCTTCGGGGTGGTGATGCCGCCGACGGCGCCGACCGCGAGTTCGTCCTCGTCGTAGGCCCGACGGACGTCCTCGGCGAACGGCGTCTGGTAGTGCGGGCCGACGTGGGGGAGCTGCTGGTCGGGGTGGATCCCCCCTGACGAAACGTCGATCAGGTCCGCGCCGTCCTCGGCGAGGAGGCCGGCGAGCCGGACCGTGTCCTCGCTCGTCCAGGCGTCCTCGCCCATCCAGTCCGTCGCCGAGAGGCGGACGAAGACGGGCTTGTCCTCGGGCCACACCTCCCGGACGGCACGCGTGACCTCCCGGACCAGGCGGGTCCGGCCGTGGAAGTCACCGCCGTAGTCGTCCTCGCGGGTGTTGGTGACCGGCGAGTAGAACTCGTGGAGGAGGTAGCCGTGGGCGCCGTGGACCTCCACGATATCGAAGCCGGCGTCGAGGGAGTGCTCGGCGGCCTCGCGGAACGAGTCGATCACGCCCTCTATCTCCTCGACCGAGAGCGCCTCGACCGCCTCGTGCGGGTCGTCGTGGGGGTACGGCACCTCGGTAGGCCCGACGGGCGTCCAGCCATCCGGACCGTGAATGGGTCCGCTCTCCTCGGCGAACGGGCGGAACGTGCTGGCCTTCCGGCCCGCGTGGGCGAGCTGGATCGCGGTGGTCGCGCCGTGGCGCTTCATGCCCTCGACGGTGGGTCGGAGTGCGTCGGCGTGCTCGACCGACCAGATCCCGAGGTCCTGCGGGGAGATGCGACCGCGGGGCTCGACGGCGGCCGCCTCGCTCATCACGAGGCCGGCGCCGCCGACCGCTCGCGAGACGAGGTGCTGGTGGTGCCAGTCGGTCGCGAGCCCGTCCATCGCTTCACAGGAGTACTGGCACATCGGCGAGACCATCACGCGGTTCCGGATCGTCGTCCCTCGGATCTCGAGGGGGTCGAAGAGATCAGCCATCGGCCCGGGGTTCGCGGGGCCACCATATGACCGCCCCGACTTCGGTACGCCCGGCCGGTAGCGACGACGGGTTCGATCTGGGTGCTCGACGACCGACAGAGCGGGGGCGTTCGACGACGGATCCGAGGACCGGAACAGGTGAGACCGGAAGGAGCCGGGGCTCCCGGACCGTTCGTTCGGATCGATGCAGAAGGGACGTCCGGGCCGTCAGCCCCGCCCCGGACCGCTCGCTCGCCCTATCGGGTACGACCGACTGTCACTCGTCCTCGTCCTCGCCCTCGCCGCCGAACCCGTGGTACGGACCGAACCGCTCGCCGCGGATGAGCTGTTCCTCGGAGACGGCGAGGCCGAGTTCGCTCAGTTCGGCCGCGATACGGGTGAGGTCGTCGTTGTCGGCCGCGACGACGCTCACGAGCAGGTTCTCCTCGCCGACGGCGAGCTCCCTGACGGAGACGACCCCGGGGACCTCCATGGCCCGGTCGGCCAGCTCCTCCCGGTCGGTGATGGGGGCGGTGCAGACGATCTGTACCCGGAGCTGGTAGCCGGCCCGCTCGAAGTCGACCTCGGCCCGGTAGCCCGCGATGATGCCCTTGTCCTCGAGTCGCTGGATGCGCTTGCGGACGGTGCTCGGCGAGACGTCCATCCGCTCGGCGACGTCCTTCGAGGAGGTGTGACGGGCGTCCGACTGGAGTTCGTGGAGGATGTACCGGTCCAGGTCGTCGAGTCCCTTCAGGGTCATACCGGTATCGTGTACGGCAAACAGACATGAGTGTTCTCCTTCAGTACCCGGATCGCGGGTCGGCCGAGGGGCTCAGTCGCCGGGTCCGTAGAGGACCGCGAGACACTCCTCGACGAACCCCGGTACGCTGATCTCGTTGCCCGCCCGGATCTTGATGATGATACCGTCGGTATCGGAGAGGTAGACGTGGACGGCCGTCGCGCGCTCGTGCTGGAGGACGAAACTGCAGGCGTGGCCGAGGTGGGTGTAGACCTCCTCGACGTACGGGCGGTTGAACAGCGCGATCGACCGGTGGACGACCACGTCGAACTCGTGGTTCGACAGTTCGGTCTTCAGGTCCTCGCGGATGTACCGGACGTCGTACCGGTAGCGGTCGGTGTCGAACGAGGCGATCCACCGCAGGTCGTCCTCGTAGCGCTCCAGCAGGAACGCGACCAGCGCGTCGTAGTTGGGCTTGCGTCCGTTCGCCTCGACGTGGGTTTCCGTGCTCATGTTTCTGTGGTTGTGGTGATCGTGATGGTCATCCGAACTGTGCGATCAGGAGGACGACGCCGAGGCCGGCACCGACGATCAGGAGGGTGGTCCCGATGGCCGACTCGGCGAGCGCCCCGGGGTCGTCGCGGTCGAGCGCCGCCGCGGCGACGGCG
>JBEPXB010000477.1:0-3147 GCA_041642135.1 Halobacteriales archaeon
GAGGACCGCGGGAAGGTCGCGCTGTACCACGTCGGGACCGACGGTGAGGCGACGACGACCACGTTCTGGGAACTCGCCCGGGGGTCGAACCGGGTGGCGAACCTGCTCGACGACCTCCTCGACCGGGGCTCGCGCGTGTTCTCCTACATGCCGCGTGTCCCCGAGCACTACGCGGCGATGCTCGGCACCCTGAAGGCCGGGATGGTGTGGGGGAGCGTCAACGAGCGGTTCGGCCCCGACGGCATCGCCTACCGGCTGGACGACTGCGACGCGGAGGTGGTGTTCACGACCGCAGAGAACCGCGAGACGGTCGGGAGGGCGCTCGAGGACGCCCCCTCCGTCGAGCACGTCGTCGTTCTCTCCGCTGACGGTGCCGGCGTCCGCCGGGGAGACCTGAGCTACCACGAGGCGGTCGGCACGGCCGGCCCCGAGTTCGAGGCGGTCGAGACGACCGGCGAGGACGGAGCGCTGCTCTACTACACCTCGGGGACGACCGGGCTTGCGAAGGGCGTCCTCCACATGCATCGGTGGGTGGCCGGCGTCGCGGCGACACAGCGGTACGCGGTCGACCTCCAGCCGGGCGACTGCTACTGGTCGACCGCCGACCTCGGGTGGCTCACCGGCCCCATCAACACGCTCGGCGCGTGGTTCTGGGGGGCGACGATGCTCACCTACGAGGGCGAGTTCGACACCGAGACGTGGGCCGACGTCCTCGATCGGTACCCCGTGACCGTCCTGTTCTCGGTGCCGACGGCCTACCGGATGTTCCGCGAGGACGAGGACGTACTGGAGGACGTCTCGCTGGACCTCCGGCACGCGCTCTCTATAGGCGAGCCGTTGAGCGCCGGCGTGGTCGAGTGGGGTGAGGACACGCTGGGGGTCACCATCCACGACACCTACGGCCAGACCGAGACGGGGAACATGATCATCAACAACTACCCGACGATGGAGCTCCGCCCGGGGAGCATGGGCAAGCCGTTGCCGGGGATCGAGGCGGAGGTCCTCGACCCGGAGACGGGCGAGATACTCGACCCCGGGGAGACGGGCGAGATCGCCGAACGGGGGGAGTTCCCCTGTTTCTTCGCCGAGTACTGGGAGAAGCCCGAGCAGACGGCGGAGTGCTTCGTCGACGGCCCCGACGGCGAGTGGTACCTCTCGGGTGACCTCGCGTACCGGGACGAGGACGGTTACTTCTGGTTCGAGGGCCGGGCCGACGACGTCATCCTCTCCTCCGGATATCGGATCGGTCCGTTCGAGGTGGAGTCCTCGCTGGGCGAGCACCCGGCCGTCGCGGAGGCCGCCGTCGTCCCGAAGCCCCACCGCGAGCGGGGGAACATCGTCAAGGCGTACGTCGTCCTGAGCGCGGACTACGAGCCGAACGAGGGCCTGAAAGAGGCGATCAGAGCACACGTCCGGACGGAGCTGTCGGCACACGAGTACCCCCGCGAGATCGAGTTCGTCGAGGACCTCCCGAAGACGGTGACGGGGAAGATCCGCCGGACCGAACTCCGGGACCGGACCGAGGACCCGACCGCCGGGGCGGGGGAGGGGCAGGGGGCCGACTGACCGGGGTCAGGTCCCGTCCCGGTCGCGGTTCCCGTTCGCGTCCCGGCCTCCGCCCCCGTCGTCCTCGACCGCCCGGATGAGCCAGTGGGCCTCGTCCTGGCGTTCGAGCACCGCCGGCTCGCGGAGCTTCGCGATGTAGCCCGTCGGCTGTGGCGTCGTCTCGTGACGAGCCCTGACCCTGACGAGGTTACCGATGACCTGCGCGGAGGGGGGCTTCTGTGCGGCCCCGCAGTCGTAGACCGTGATGAACTCGTTGCCGTCGGCCGTCTCGTGGACGATGACGTGCGCGTGGGGGGCGAGCCGCCACGTCCCCTCGCCGACGGCCGGGAGGCGGTTCATGCCCGTCCTTTCCGCGCAGGACGTAGGTACGTTTCGGGTCCGTCAGCGGACGCCCCTGTCCCGGACGTCGCTCCGCACCGCGAGGACGACCATCCCGAGCCCGACGAGGCCGATCCCGGTCGGCCCGAACGTCCGCGGGTTCGCCCAGTCGAAGTGGGAGTACGCGCGGAAGACGAGGTACTGGTCGTCGCGCTTGATCACCTCCGGCGGGAGGTTGGTCCGGCTCTCGAGCCGCGGGGTTTCGCCGCTCATCGCGCGCTCGACGACCGCACGCTCCTCCTCGGAGAGCGAGTCGTAGTAGCCGAGGTTGCCGGCGTGCCGGGGCTGTCGGTCCTCGGTCCCGACGTACCGGTACTGGTAGTCCTTGTCCGCGAGCGCCAGCCAGCCGGCGGCGCCCGCGAGCATGACGCTCGCACCGAGGAAGAGGAGGACGAAGTGCTTCCACGAGGAGTCCATCTCTCTTCGGGCCTATTCGGTCGACCGAACTAAACGTTACTCGGACTGAAACGCCGATTTTACTCTTCTCTTCTCTCTCCCTCTCCTCTACTCGCCGAAGTCGCCGAACGTCGTCTGTCCCCGTCGGGACCGCTCGGAGCCCGAACCGGCCCGCCCACCCTCGCTTCGGGCGTCGGTACCGGCGTCGGCGTTGTCCGAACCGTCCGCGTACGTCCCCAGTTTCGACTGCTCGCCGCCGAACTCCAGGTTCGAGACTCGCACACCCAGCTTCCGGACCCGCTCGTCGGCGAACTCCGCGAGGAGCTCCAGTGTCACCCGCTCGACCAGGTCCGGGTCGTCGACCGGGCCCGGGAGCGACCGAGCGCGGGTGTTCACGTCGAACGGCGGCGTGACCACCTTCACGCCGATGGTCTTGTAGAGCGCGCCCCGCGAGCGGGCACGGTCGGCGACCGACGCCGCCAGTTCGCGCACCTTCTCGCGTTTACGGTCGGGGTCGTCGGTCGCCTCGACGAACGCCGACTCCGAGGAGAGGCTCTTCGGGTCGCCCTGTGGCTCGACCGGCCGGTCGTCGCGGCCGTTCGCCCGGTCGTGGAGCGCCCGGCCGCGCTCGCCGAACCGCTCGGCGAGTTCGGCCGGGTCGGTGGCGGCGAGGTCGCCCGCCGTCTCCACGCCCATCTCGCGGAGTCCCCTGGCGGTGACCGGTCCGACCCCGTGGAGCGCCTCGACGTCGAGCGGTGCGAGGAACTCGCGCACCTCCCCCGGCCGGACGACGACGAGCCCGTCCGG
>JBEPXB010000478.1:0-3146 GCA_041642135.1 Halobacteriales archaeon
CGCGGATCTCGCGCATCCGGTCCCACCCGCGCGAGCGGTCGACGTCGGCGATGGCCGCCTCGACGCTCGCGTACCGGTCGGTGTCGAACAGGTACCGTGCCGTGCGCTCGAGTTCGTTCTGGCTCACGCGCTTTATGAACCCGCGGTTCTGCGGTTTGACCAGCGAGTAGTGCCGCTCGCAGAGCCCCTCGTAGGTGAGCACCTTCCACGGGTAGCGCTCGAGGTCTATCTCGCCCGCTTTCGCCCGTTCGAGCGCCTCGGCGTCCACGCGGGGGTCCTCGGGGTCGAGCCGGTCGAGCGTCTCCGGGCGGACGTCGTCGACGGCGGGGTCGGGTTCGAGCAGGTCCATGACGAGGTCGAGGTCGACCGTCTCGTGGAAGTTCCGCCAGGTGATCCCCTCGACCCGCAGGAGTCGCTCGATGACCTCCCGGCGGTTGGTGTAGTTCTCGACGTACTCCCAGAGCTCCATCCCCAGCTTGTAGGGGTTGAGCCCGGGCGAGCCCAGCACCCGGGCCATGTGGTCGGCGTAGGAGATGAACTCGTCGTCGCCGGCGAACCCCTCGTCGGTCATCATCCGGGACTCCCAGAGGGCGGCCCACCCCTCGTTCATCACCTTCGTCATCTTCTGGGGGGCGAAGTAGTACGCCTCCCTGCGGAGGAGTTCGAGGACCTCGCGCTGCCACTCCTCGAACTCCACGGCCCGGTCGGCCTCCCCGTCGTAGGCCTTGCCGTGGACCAGCAGGAACGCCAGCAGGTCCTTCTCGGGCTCGGCGGGGAAGGTGGGGCCGCCCTCCTCGGGTCGCTGTGACTCGAGCCACTCGTCGTCGAACACCTCCCGGCGGACCTCCTCGGAGAGCTCGAGGTTCTCGAGGCGCTCGTCGACGTCCTCGACCTCGGGGGGTTCGGCGGCCCACTCCTCCGCCGTGGTGAACGGCCGGTGCTGGTCGATGTTGTCCTCCAGACAGAGCACGTGGTCGATCCACGCCTCGACGTCCTCGCGGTCGATCTCCGGGTCGTCCATGTACTCCCGGACCGTCTCGGCGTGGCGCTGGAGCATCGCCGCCGCGTCCGGGTCCTCGGCGAACAGGCCGAACCACTCGTTGTTCTTGAAAAAGTCCGCATGGGCCTCGACGTGCGTGATGACGGCCTTCTGGTCCGCGAGGTCGTTCGACTCCTGGAGGAACGCGTGGGACGGGTTGTCGTTGTTGACGATCTCGAACGCCTTCCCGCCGAGGAACTGGCCCTGTTTCTGCTGGCGGTCGTACTGCATCCCCCACCGCCAGTGGGGGTAGCGGTGCTGGAACCCGCCGTAGGCGATGAGCTCGTTCATCTCGTCGTAGTCGACGATCCAGTAGTTCACCGGGAACGGCTCGAGCCCGAGCTTCCGGGCGAGTTCGTTCGCCTCCCGGACGGGCTCTTCGAGCCCTTCGGCGATGCGCTGTCTGTGTCTGCGTTCGGTGTCGCTCATGGCTATGCTTCGGCCTCCGCGGCCCGCTGTTCGGTGCTCAGTATCTCGTAGATGGCGTCGACCACGTCCGCCGGGCTGGTGACGTACGCGACGGCGACGTTCGAGGCGTCCTCGCGGCCGAAGTGGCGCTCGACCTCCTCGGCGTGGGTCGCGTTGATCGCGTTCCCGCTCGGCTGTGTCTCGACGTACGCGTGGAGGTTCGCCGGGATGGACTCCATCAGCGGGATGACCCGCTCTTCGGTGTCGTTCGAGGAGTTCTCGGAGTCGCCCGCGGCGAACACGTAGCGGTTCCACTCGTTCCACGGGTAGCGCTCCTCGAGTATCGCGGCGGCGAGTTCGTACGCGCTCGAGATGCGCGTCCCACCACCGGATCGGATGCCGAAGAACTCCTCGCGCTCGACCTCCCAGGCCTCGGCGTCGTGGGCGATGTAGACGAACTCGGCGTGGTCGTACTTACCAGTTAGATACCAGTCCAGCGGCGTGAACACGCGCTCGACGAGTTCGCGCTTCTTCTCGCGCATCGACCCCGAGACGTCCCGGATGTTCACGACGACGACGTTCTTCTCGCGCTCCTCGATGATCTCCGGGTAGCGGTAGCGCTCGTCCTCGCGGCGGAAGGGGATCTGCTTGATGCCCTCCCGGCGGATCCGCGCGGCCGTCGACTCCTCTTCGACGTTCGCCTCCATCTGCTCGATGCTCTCCCACTTCGTCCGCTCCTCGCGCGGGATGTCGGCGTAGGCGTCCTCGATCCACGCCTTCGAGACCGGGAGGTGCTTCCCGCGGGCCCACTCGTACACCCGCTGTGGCCCCCAGCCGTCGACCCGGAGCGCCTCGCGGACGTACTCCTCGTCGAAGTCCATCGCGAGCTTGCGCTTCAGGCCCTCCTTGAACAGCCGTTCGAAGTCGAGCGTGCTCGCCGGCCCGGTGCGAGTGAGGTCGGTGAAGTCGCCCTCCTTCTCCTCGATGACCTTCTTGCCTTTCGGTTCGAGGTCGAGCCCGAGCTCCTCGTCGAGCTCCTCGGCGAACTCCTCGGGGTCCATCTCGTAGTACTCGTGCTCGCCGCCCTCCTCGCCGGGCTCGCCGTCCTCGTCGCCGTCGCCCGGCTGGGGCTGTGGTTGGCCGACCGGCTGGCCGACGTCGGGGGTGCCGCCGTCGCCCTGGCCGACCCCTCCCATGTCCCGCTTGTCGTAGGCGAACTCCGGGAGGTCGACGATCTTGATCGGGATCTTCACCTCGTCGGGGAGCGACTGGCCGAGGTCGCCGTACTGGATGAACTCGGCGAGGTCCTGTCGTCGCTCTTCGCCGACTTCGCGGTATCGTTCGATGTCGTCTCTCAGTCCCATTACGATCTGGCCTCCACGTCCGTCGGTCCGTTCTGAGTCGGTGTTCGGGTCATCGTGGTCTGCTGGAGCATCTGGAAAGCCCTCGCGCTCTCGTCGGCTGCGGCTCGCTGCGCGCTTCGCTCGCGCCTCCGGCGCTCGCTGCAGTGCTTACTTCGCCTCGCTCGACGAGAGCGCTCGCCCTTTCCGAGTCCGCCAGGCAGCCCTGCCCTTCCCCGGCCTCGGACACGCTCGCTGGCGCTCGCGGTCCTCGGCGGCCGGGGGGTTCGCTCGATCCGGCCGTCCAACCGGCCTCGCGGCCGTCTCGTCGGCCGCGGACGGGGGAGGGCAGGCACTCC
>JBEPXB010000479.1:0-3145 GCA_041642135.1 Halobacteriales archaeon
ACGGTCGCCATCGCCCGCCTCTCGCTCGGTTCGATGGTGCTCGCCGCGGGCGTCCACAAACTGCTCGACCCCGGCGCCTGGGCGGTCTACGTCGTCGACTGGCTGGCGCCGTGGCTCGTCGTCTCGCCCGTCGTCTTCATGCTCGTAAATGGCTACCTGGAGGTCGGATTCGGACTCGCGCTGATCGCGGACCGCTACACGTCGTTCGCCTCGCTGGTCGCCGCCGTCTCGCTCACGGCCACTGTTGGCTACCTCGCGCTGGTGTTCGCCACGCAGGGGGTCTTCGGCGACGTCCTCGCGCGGGACGTCGGGCTGGCGGGGCTCGGGTGGGTGGTGTTCGTCGAGTCGATACGGCCGGAGAACGAGTGACGGTTCGGACGGGAAGCTCAGTCGGCGGTGACCTCCCGCCGCTCGGCCGCTCGCTCGCCCTCCGGGGTGGCCATCCGGTAGACGCCCCACAGCAGGAGGATCGCGAGCCCGAGGATCACGAGGCCGGTCCGGATGGTCGGGTCGACCATCGGGGTGGCGACGACCTCGCCCGCGTCGTTGGTCACCGGGGCGGCCCCGTAGGGCGGGCCGGCGAGCACCTCGACGATCCCCAGCACGACGATGCCCAGCAGCATCATCGCGAAGCTCAGTCCCGTTGCGGCCTTATCGATCGCGTCGAAATCGGTGTATTCCATGATTTGTCACCTCCTCAGCCGAGCAGATACCGCAGTTTCGGATGTCGTTCGACCAGGCTGGTCCGCTCGATGATCGCGTCGAGGCCGTAGTACCGGCCGGTGGCGAGCACGATCATCGTCGCGAACAGCAGCAGGCCCATCAGGTCGCCGCTCACGACCCCGTGCGCGAAGTCGGCGTTACCGACCCAGAACAGGGTCATGAAGAAGGCCCCGAAGACCGAGGCCAGCCGGACGAGCACGCCGAGCATCAGGCCGAGCCCGATCAGCGTCTCGCCCAGCGGGACCATCGGCTCGATGAGCCACGCGAGGTTGTTGCCCATCCAGACGGGGAGGGGACCCAGCGCGGTGCCGGTCATCCCCTTCAGGTAGGTCGGGCCGTACCCGTACGCCAGCCCGTCCTCGATGAGCTTCGTCACGCCGGCGTGGAAGAACCACCAGCCGGTGACGATCCGGAGGAACGCCAGCCAGCGTGCGGCCAGCGGCCCCGAGAGGTCGAACTCGACCGCCTCCGTCAACGGGTTCGCCGCGTCGTAGGACATCTGTCTCACCTCACATGTGCGACTTGTGGTTCACGTGGAGTATAAACTGGGCCCGATTCCTAACGAGTGAAAATCGGCATACAACGGTCGGTTTGGGGTATGCAAACAGGGCACAACAGATCGTCCCGGAACGTATCGAAACCCGATCAGGTATCTCCCGTGGGCCCGGGCGAGCGACGACCTGACCGCCGTTCCCGATGGGGCCGACGGGGTCGACAGCCGTCCGAGGGCCACTCCCCCTACAGCACCGTCCCGTGTTTCTTGTCCGGGAGCTCCTTCTCGACGGTCTCGTAGAAGGCGAACCGCTGGACCAGTTCTTCTCGCAACTCCGAGGGCGGGATGATCTCGTCGATGACGACGTCGCTGGCCATCCGGTGGACGTCGATCTCCTCGCGGAACTCCTCGCGGAGTTCGGCCTCCCGCTCCGCTCGTTCGTCCTCGTCCTCGATGTCCGCGAGCCGGTTGGCGTAGACGGCGTTGATGGCCGCTTCGGGTCCCATGATGGCGATCTCGCCGGACGGAAGCGCGATAGTCGACTCGGGGTCGTACGCCGGGCCGGACATGGCGTAGATACCCGCGCCGTAGGCCTTCCGGACGACGACGCACTGCTTGGGGACGGTCGCCGATGAGGTGGCGTAGATCATCTTCTTGCCCTTCTCTAAGATCCCCTCCTTCTCGACCTGCGAGCCGGCCATGAACCCCGGCGTGTCACAGAGGTAGAGCAGGGGGATGCTGTACGCGTCGCACTTCCAGATGAACTCGGCGGCCTTCTGGGCGGCGTCGGGGAAGATCGCACCCGCACGCTGGGCGGGCTGGTTGGCGACGATACCGACGGGACGGCCGTCGATGCGGGCGAACGCGGTGAGTATCTCGCTGCCGAAGTCGGGCTGGAGTTCGAAGATCGAGTCGTGGTCGACCACCCGCTCGATCACGTCGTTCATGTCGTACCCGCGGTTCGGCTCGCTCGGGACCACCTCGTCGAGCCCCTCGGGCGAGCGTGTCGGCGGCCGCGACTCCACGCGCGGGGGTTTATCGTCCGAGTTGTCCGGGAGGTACGTAATGAGATCGGCGACGAGCTCGCGGGCGTGCTCCTCGTCCTCGGCGACGAGGTCGGCGGATGAGGAGTACTTCGCGTGGATCTCCGCGCCGCCGAGGTCCTGCATGTCGATCTCCTCGCCCGTGACCATCTTCACCATCCGCGGGGAGGCGATGGCCATCGCGGACATCCCGCGGACCATGACCGTGAAGTCGGCGAAGACGGGGGTGTAGGCGGCACCGGCGATGCACGGCCCGTAGAGCACGCAGATCTGTGGCACCCGACCGGAGAGCATCGAGTGGTTGTAGTAGTACTTCCCGATGCCCTCGCGGTTGGCGAAGAAGCCGCTCTGCTCGTCGATGCGGCCCCCCGAGGAGTCCATCAGGTAGAGCACCGGCCGGCCGGTCTTGAGCGCCCGCTGCTGCATCCGGAGGAACTTCTCGACGCCGCGCTCGGCCATCGAGCCCGCCTTCACCGTATAATCGTTGGCCATGAAGTGGAGTTCGCGCCCCTCGAACGCAGCGGCGCCCGTGATGAGCCCGTCCGCCGGCAGGCGGTCCTCGCTGTCGAAGGCGGCGAACTTCCCGTCCTCGAAGCGCAGCCCGTCCTCGCCGAACCAGAGGTCCATCCTGTCGCGGACGAACAGCTTGTCCTGCTCCGGGAGCCGCTGCTTGTACTTCTCGGGGCCGCCCTCCAGGATGTCGTCGATCTCCTCGCGAAGCCGCGCCTCGCGCTCGGTGGGGCCGAGGTCGTCCCCGATGGGCACCTCGAGTTCGGCGGACTCGACCGCGGCGGGTTCGTCGGCGTCGCCGAGGTAGACCTCCACGTCTCGGTCGACGTGGGCCGCCAGCGCCTCCGCGATGGCCGAGGCCTCCTCGACGCTCGCG
>JBEPXB010000480.1:0-3144 GCA_041642135.1 Halobacteriales archaeon
TCGAACTATCTCGACGGAGACGCCGGCTTCGGGGAGCACCGTCCCGGTCTCGGCGTCCCAGACGACGGCCATCAGGTGGATATCCCCCGCCCGTTCGATCCGCCCGAGGTCGCTCCCGGAGACGGTCCAGAAGACGTGCGGGGCCGCGTACATCAGCCCCGCCCGGAACCGACCGGCGTTCCCCGTCCCCTGCATCGCCATCCCCTCCTGGAACCGCTGGACGTAGACCCCGTCGGGGAGGTCGGCGTCACCGTCCCTCCCCGGGGGTGGCGTCGTGGTGGGAGTCGAGACGGGCGTGTTCCCATCCCCGTCCCCTCCCGGCGCGACCGTCCCCGGGTCGGTCGAGGAAGCACACCCCGCGAGGGCGCTCAGGCCGGTCGTCCCGAGCGCCGCCATGAACGCGCGTCGGCGCATGCTCGTACTTCGCGTCGCGGTCCGTAAGCCGTTCTGGTCCGACCGTCTAAACGGCGAGTCCGTCCTCTCAGCCGACGACGGGCCGGGAGACGGTCCACAGCGAGACGAGCGTGTGCGCGACCATGAGCGCGGTCAGCGGCAGGTGGGCCCGGCCGACCGCCGTCCCGGGACGGGCGTCCCGTGCGAGGACGGCGTGGGCGGCGACGACCGCGACGACTTGGCACAGGACGACCAGCGCGACCTGGAGCCCCCAGTAGACGGGCAGCGAGAGCCACGCGGTCGGGTCGACGGCGACCGCAATCCCGGCGTGTCCGGCGAGCCGTTCGACCGCGATCCCGGCGTTCAGCAGGAGGTAGTCGACGTTGTGTGCGACCTCGTAGGCCGCCGCGATGGGGAGGACCGTCGGGGCCAGCCGACGTGCCGTCTCCCGGGGCGGTCTGCCGGGGACGACCGCGGTGGCCCACGCCGCGGCGGCGAACTGCACCATCCACGCGGTCGCCGACCCGGCGGTCGCGGACGCGACCGGCGACGGCGACCGGAACCTCGTGGTCCTCGACGTCCGGGGGACGGTGTTCGTCCTCGACGGGAACGAGGCGGTCTGGAACCGGAGCTTCGGGTCGTACGCCTGGGCACAGCCGGCGGTCCTCGACGCCGACGGCGACGGGGAACGCGAGATCCTCGCGGGGTTCGACGACGGCCACGTCCGGTCGTTCGACGGCGCGACCGGTCGAACGGAGTGGAACCGCTCGGTGGGGACCGGTGACGTGGCTGGCGTTCGCGGACGCCGACGCCGACGGCGTCGTGGGGATGTACGCGACCGCTCGCGACGGCGTCCTGCGGTCGCTCGACGCTCGGAACGGCGAGACGGAGTGGACGACGGCGCTCACCGACGGGGACGTCCAGATGACGCCGCCATCGTCGCTGGGCGACCTCGACGGCGACGGGAGCCCGGAGCTCGTGGCGGTGACCAACGACGGCATCGTCCGGGTCGTGGACCCCGGGACGGGGGAGATACGCGCGACGTACGAGCGTGACGCGAGCGTCTACACGCACGTCACCCTGGCGGACCTCGACGCCGACGGAAAGGCAGGAGGTGTACGTCCCATACGGGGACGGACGGGTGGTCGCGCTGAGCTTCGGGTAGCCGGGCTACCGATCGACCTCGACGTCCTCGTAGAGTTCGTCGAAGTCGATCTCCTCGTCTCGTCTCTCGAGCGCCAGTTCTATCTCGCGCCGGCGACGACGCCGGTCCTCCTGATGGCTCTTCCGCACCCGGCCACGCTTCGTGTCGGCCATTGCATGCGATACGTTGTCACACGACGTTATATACTTGTTGGCTGTCCTCGTCCGAATGGAACCACCGAACCCCTCTCGACGACCCGGGCGACGCGGCTCGAGGCCCCCTGAAGAAACGACGGTTCGGAGATAGATCGGGACGGCGCCGCCGTTCAGGCCGTCTCGAGGAGCGCTCCGGGCGGCCCGCCGGGCAGGCGGTCGCGGTCGTGGGGCGCCTCGAAGTCCAGGTCCGGACCGACCGCCACGAACCCCGTCGGGTTGATCCCCGTGTGGGTCGTGTAGTAGTGCTCCCTGATGTGGTCCATGTTCGCCGTCTTCGCGATACCCGGCGTGGTGTAGAGGTCACGGACGTACGGCCAGAGGTTCTCGTACTGGCTGATCAGCTTCCGGTTACATTTGAAGTGGGTGTGGTAGACGTGGTCGAACCGGACGAGCGTGGCGAACAGGCGGAGATCCGCGAGGGTGAGTCGCGTGCCATCACCGACGAGGTAGCGCTGACCCTCGAGGACCGCGTCCCAGTGGTCGAGCGCATCGAAGAGGTCGGAAACGGCCCGTTCGTAGGCCTCCTGGGTGCCGGCGAACCCCGCGCGGTAGACGCCGTTGTTGATCGGGTCGTAGATGGCTTCGACGACCTCGTCTATCTCCTCGCGGATGTCGGCGGGGTAGAGGCCGACGCCGTTGCCGAGCTCGCCCATCGCGGTCGAGAAGGTCTCCATGACCTCGATGGACTCGTTATTGACGATGGTCCCCTCCTGCTTGTCCCACAGCACCGGGACCGTTACCCGTCCCGTGTAGTCGGGGTCGGCGGCGACGTACGCCTCCCCGAGGTAGTCGAAACCGTTGACCGTGTCGGGTGTGCAGTCGTCCTTCTCGGGGGTGAACTGCCAGCCCCGTTCGTCGCGGTACGGGTCGACGATGTCCATCGAGACGGCGTCCTCTAAGCCCATCAGCGACCGGACCATCGCGGCACCGTGGGCCCACGGGCACGCCCGGGAGACGTAGAGGTGGTACCGTCCGGCCTCGGCGGGGTAGTCCTCGCCGAGCCGGTCGCGGAACGTCGTCTCGTCGCGGTCGAACTCGCCGTCGTCGTCGGTGGACTCGTGGGCGTCCGTGCGCCACTCGCCGTCCACGAACATGTTGACCATCGGTACCGGAAGATTGGGGCCTCACGGACAAAAGCGTCGTCGTGACGCGGGTGTAACCGGGTCGGCCCGGTGGCGCGATCCCCGGGGCAGAACTGTTAACAGTTACCAGGACAGTAGTGCCGGGTTATGGCAGCGACGGACGAGCGGCGCGGATCGAGCGAAAGCGGCGCCAGCGAGCGGGAGGTCGCCCCCGGCGTCTACCGGTTTGGAGCCCATCGGGTCAACTGGTACGTCGTGGCGGACGACGCCGGCGAGCGTCTGACGGTGGTCGACGCCGGCCTCCCGGCCC
>JBEPXB010000481.1:0-3144 GCA_041642135.1 Halobacteriales archaeon
GAGGTCCGGGGGCTCACGAAGCGCTACGACGACGTGGTGGCCGTCGACGGGCTCGACCTCTCGGTCGGGTCTGGCGAACTGTTCGGCCTGCTCGGTCCGAACGGCGCGGGGAAGTCGACGCTGATCAACGTGCTCTGTACGCTCCTGGCGCCCACCGACGGGACGGCGACGGTCGCCGGCCACGACGTCCGGGAGGCGCCGGGCGCGGTCAGGGAGCGGATCGGCGTCGTCTTCCAGGAGCCGGCGCTCGACGAGGAGCTCACCGGCGCCGAGAACCTCGCGTTCCACGGGCGGCTCTACGGGATGCGCGACTCCGAGCGGAGCGAACGGACCGACGAGGTGCTCGATCTCGTGGACCTCTCGGATCGGAGAGACGAGCGCGTCGGCGCGTACTCGGGTGGGATGGCCCGGCGACTCGAACTCGCCCGGGGGCTGCTCCACGGTCCGGAGGTGCTGTTCCTCGACGAGCCGACCGTGGGACTGGATGCGGGGACCCGCAACGCGGTCCGGGAGTACGTCCGCGACCTCAACGCGCGGACCGGCGTCACCGTCGTCCTCACGACCCACTACATGGACGAGGCGGCGGCACTCTGTGACCGGGTGGCCGTCGTCGACCGGGGCTCGGTCGTCGCGTGTGACACCCCGACGGCGCTGACCTCGAGACTCGGCGGCGACCACGTCGAGGTCGGTGTCGACGACCCGGAGGCCGCCCTCGAGCGGGTCGCGCGGTTCGACTGGGTGGAGACGGTCGCGGTCGTCGACGGCGGTATCGAGGCCGTCGTCGATTCGGGCGAGCGCCGGGTCGCACCCCTCCTGAGCGCGGTCGGCGGGGTGGCGACCGTCTCGAGCGTCGCCGTCCGGAAGCCCACGCTCGAACAGGTGTTCCTCGAACTCACCGGCCGGTCGCTCGGCGAGGACGACGCCGGCGCCGACGCGAGCGCCGTCGGCCACCCGACCGCGAACGGGCACGGGGGACGGCGCTAATGGCCGGCGTCGACGCGCTCGCCGTCTACGCGCTCTGGCAGCGCGACCTCCTCCGGTTCGTCCGCGCCCGCTCGCGGATCGTCGGCACCTTCGTCACGCCGCTGTTCCTCGTCGCCTTCCTCGGGTTCGGCTTCGAGGGGGTCCGCTTCGCGAGCGTCCCCGAGTCCGTCTCCTATCTCGAGTACCTCGTCCCGGGGATACTGGGGTTCGTGACGCTGTTCTCGGCGTCGTTCTCGGGGCTCGCCGTCCTCTCCGATCGAGAGGTAGGGTTCCTGAAGGAGATCCTCGTCGCGCCGGTCCCGCGGACCTCCGTGGTGCTCGGCCGAATCGCCGGCGGCGCGACCACCGGACTCGTCCAGTCCGCGCTCGTCCTCGCGGGAACGCTCCTGGTCGGCTTCCGTCCCGTCTCGGTACTGGGCCTCGCGCTCGCGGCCGTCTTCCTCGTCGGGCTGTCGACAGCGTTCATCGGCTTCGGCCTGGCGCTCGCCGCCGGGTTCCGCGACACCCAGGGGTACAGCCTCGTCGTCAACTTCGTCCTGTTCCCGCTCGCCTTCCTCTCGGGGGCGTTCTACCCGCTGTCGAACCTCCCCCTCGCGATCCGGTGGGTGGGATACCTCAACCCCCTCACTTACGGCATCGACGGGTTGCGGGGCGCCCTCGTCGGTCCCGAGGCCGCGAGCTACCCACTCCCGCTCGATCTCGGGGCGGTCGCCCTCAGCGCGGCCGTCACCGTCCTCGCCGGCGCGTGGCTGTTCGACCGCGTCGAGGCCGCGTAGCGGGCGGTGGGGGTGCTCAGCGGTCCAGTTGGAACGTGTGCTGGCGGACCGCCGCACAGCTCGGACAGATGTGCTGGTAGGTGACCCGCGACCCGGACGTCGCCGCGGTCCACCGCCCCTCCTCGTCCACGTAGCCACACTCCGGACACCGCATGTCGAGTCGGTTCCGGAGCCGGTCGAGCGGGGTCGTCCCGGCGTTGACGTCGGGTACCATGCGCGCCACGAGGCGGTATATATAGTTAATAATAATGTTACTCACATCGCGAGTCCCACGTCCCCGGTAGCCCCGTCAGACGGACGCCTGACGCGGGTTTTTGGGGTCGGCCGACGAGGGGACACCCGGACGGTCGGTCACCGACGAGCGACCGCGGACACATGATACGCGACAGTCACGTCCCCATCGAGATAACGGTCGCCGAGGAGTGCGACGAGCGCCCCACGGTCGAGTCCCACACGCGGATCGACGTCGCGGTTCAGGGCGAGATCTACCCGACGGCGGAGCTGGCCGACGGCCGCTACGTGGCGTGGTGGTTCGACGCCGAGGAGCCGCCGGCGCTCGACTCCGACGTGACGACCGAGTGGGTGGCCGCCCCCACGCGATTCCTCGCGGCGGCGACGCTCCGCGAACTCTGGGAGGACCCCCGCGCGTTCGACGACCTGGCCGCACGCGGGGACTGATACGGTCGTGCGTACCGATGTACCGGCGATCACCCGGGACGGGTCGGTCATCGTCGGTAACGGACGACGCACGACCGTATGATAACGGCGCCAGCGGTCATCCGAACCCGAACGCCGCGACCCGGAGTCTGTCCCGCCCGCCGACGGCGCGCCAGCAGAGCCACGACCCACCGGTCAGCGACGCGACCCCGAGGATCACCAGCGCGGCCTCGACCCCTGCCGGACCCGACACCGCGGTACAGACCGTGCCGGCCACGCCGTCGCCGTGGACGCACGCCACGGCCGGCACCGAAAGCACGAGGAACAGGACCCCGATCCCGACGAGGGCGACGCCGTACACGAGCCGATCGGCCAGTTCGCGCTCGCGCTCCATCGCAGTCCAGCGCTCGCGGAGCGCCTCGCGTTCCCCGTCCGTTCCGCGCTCCATGGCGACCGCACGTACGGTGTGCTATCACTTATCATTCTCGCCGTCCGGACTCGCCGGCCTCGTGACCAGCTCCTCCCGGTCGGGCCCGGTCGTCCCGACGTTCGCCAGCATCCACCGGGTCAGCCGCCCTCGGTCCACCGGGCGTCGGCGAGCGTCCGCTGGACGGCCTCCTGACCGACGGCGGCGGCGAGCGTCTCGAACCCCTGGCGCTCGCTCGCGTCCCGGGCCTCGGCGACCAGCCGCGAGACGATGAACTCCGGGGTCGAGCGGCCCAACGTA
>JBEPXB010000482.1:0-3140 GCA_041642135.1 Halobacteriales archaeon
CGGCCGCGCTATTCCCCCACCCAGTCGATGGCTCCCAAGAGGTCGAACGGGACCGTCCCGACGCGGTATCCCTCGACGCTCCCGTCCGGCCGGGTCCGGAAGACGACGGTCGGCCGGTAGCCGACGCCGGGGCGCTCGGCGCGGACGGCCGCCCACTCGTCGTCGCGGAACGAGGAACAGTCGATGACCAGCGTCGTCCCGGGGTGTTTGTCCAGCTGCGCGCGGGTCTTCGTCTGACCGGTCTGTTTCACGGCGGCGACGGCGGTATCGGCGCGCGAGCGACGCGTGGGGGGGAGCGGGCGAGTCACCTCGACGAGGTGCTGGCCGTCGACGCGGAAGTCGAGCGCGTGGCCGCTGTCGAGTTCGACCTCGGGGACGAACTCGACGCCGGCGTCGTGGAGCAGTTTGGCGACGATGAACTCGCCCATCGTCGCGGCCATCCGGGTGAGGTCCGTCCCGGCCGAGGTCCCGAGTTTCGAGGCCATCTCGTAGCGGTAGTCGTCGAGACACCCCGTTGCGAGGAGGTCGTCGACGAACGCGAGCGCCTCCTCGCTCGTCGCGTCGGGGAACCCCGCGGCGTGGTCGCGGAAGAACGACCGGGTGGTGTCCCGGCCGTCCTTCGAGCAGAGGACGGGGAGGAAGAACCACGCGACGTGCTCGTACTCGGTCAGCCAGGGGTCGGTGCTCTCCATCCGGGCGAACAGTTCGCGCTGGGCCCACCGACTGACGGGGTAGGGCGCCTCCTCGAACGTCTCCTTGTCGGTGCGCCAGAGCGCCTCCGGTGTCTCGGTGTTGCCCAGCCAGTAGGCACCCGCCTCGTCCCAGCAGAACAGCGCGAGGTCGCCGTTGTGCATCTCGAACCGGACGGCCTCGTACCCGGGCGGCGGGTCGAACCACGGGGACTCCATGGTCGCACCGAGGTTCGAGTCGAGCGGGCGGCGGAGCTCCCGGTCCACGCGGTCGCGGGACCAGGTGCCGTGAGAGCGACGGAAACGGAGGGGACCGGCCACGGTGAACCTACTCGCCCGGGGGATTTACCGGTTCCGACCGGCGCCGTCAGGACGTTGCTTTCCCCCTCCGAACGCTCGAATCGTTCCGATAGATTGATTATTGTCGTTTCGCAACTGCGTGTGTAGTTACCATGTCAATGGGTGCCTATGACGAGGACGAGCACGAGCGCCGTGAGCAGAAGGCCAGCCAGGTCGACGCCGACTTCGACGACGAGCGGACGAACTACCGGGGCACCGTCGAGTTCGACTCCGGCGACTCGGCCGAGGCACTCCTCGACCAGTTCAAGCGGATCAAGTCCTCGCGCTGACGGCCGGTTCGCGGCCTCTCCGGTGTAACAGCACGACCGAGAGTCCGGTGACGGTCGTCACCGCGAGGACGTGGCCGACCACCGCCGCGAGCAGCACGGGGTGATCGAGGAGGAAGGGGACGAGCAGGAGCTGGACGAATCCGAAGCCCATGGTCTCGAGGTCCGCGCGCCGGAGGGTCCGGACCGTCGCGGGGTCGAACCGGAACCGGGCCGACCGCCAGAGCGCGACGACCGAGGCCCACCAGCCCGTGCCGATACGGTAACAGAGGTCCCACAGTACGAGCAGGGTAAGGTAGACCACCGCGACCGGCGGCTCGGGCCCGAACAGGGTCTCGACGAGCGGCGTCCCCGAGCGGGGGTCGAAAACGAACAGGTGCGTGACGAGCGCGACGTACGCCAGGACCGAGAGCACCACCTCGATGCTCGACCCGAACAGCAGCCGACGGTAGGACTCGGGCACCGCGGCCGAGCGGGCGAGCGAGCCGATGCGGAGCATCTCGACGCTCCCGGCGGCCGCGACGAGGACCGCTACGGTGCCGGCGACCGCCGCCGCCCAGAGGCCGTAGTACCACGCCAGCAGGAGCACGCCGACCTCGAAGACGACGAGCTGGAGGCCGACCGCGAACGGCCGGGAGAGGTCGATCCCCGGGAGCGCCCCGACGATGCTCTCGTACACCCACGTCTCGCCGTATTCGGGTCCCTCGCCGGGCTCGCGCTCGCCTAACTCCGTGGCTCCGCCCATCTACGGGACCTTTGCCCGGTCCTCCGGGGGCGCCGTCTCCCCCTCCCGCTCGGCCGTCTCGCTCACCGCGTCGTCGCCGAGCGCCCGCCGAACCGCCTCGTCGAACGGCGTGAGCTCCACGGGGACGAGCTCCTCGATCCGGTGGTCGGTGACCACGACCGGGTTCTTCAGCCCGAGGATCAGCGGGTGGGCGACGCTCGTCGGCACCTCCGTCACCAGCCCGAGCCAGTAGGCCGAGAGCTTCGGCGTGAGCACCGGTACCGGGAGGACGGTCGGCTCGCGCCGGCCGGCGATCCGGGCGGTACGCTGGATGAGGTCCTCGTACGTGATGACCTCGGGGCCGCCGATCTCGAACGTATCGTCGCGGGTCGCCTCGCTGCCGAGGACGCCCACCAGGTACGCGACCACGTCGTCGACGGCGATCGGCTGACACGGCGTGCGGACCCACTTCGGCGTGACCATCACCGGGAGCCGCTTGCCGAGCTGGCGGACCACCTCGAACGAGGCGCTCCCCTCGCCGATGATGACCGCCGCGCGGAGTGTCGTCAGGTCGAAGTCGTGGTTCCCGAGGACGTACTCGACCTCCCGGCGCGACTGGAGGTGCTCGGAGAGTCGGTCGCGCTCCTCGCCCAGGCCGCCGAGGTAAACCACCCGGTCGACCCCGTGCTCGTCGGCAGCCTTCGCGAAGTTGTGGGCCGCGCGGCGGTCCCGCTCGGCGTAGTCCCGTCCGGCGCGCATCGAGTGGACCAGGTAGTAGGCGGCCTCCACGCCGTCGAGGGCCGACTCGAAGCTCCCCGGCTCCAGGAGATCGCCCGACCGGACCGTCACCCCCTCCGGCGCGTCGTACCGGTCGGGGTCGCGGACCAGCGCGACGACGTCGTGGCCCGCCTCGACGAGCGCGGGCACGAGCCGCCCGCCGACGAAACCGGTTGCCCCGGTGACGAGAACTCGCATACACGAACGGAGGGCGCCTCGCCGGTTAAGTCTCTTCCTTCGCCGGCTCACCGGATCATCCGACCGGTCCCTTCCTACGTCCCCAGGGACACGGCGAGGGCCGGCCTCCCGACGGACGTCCAGTCA
>JBEPXB010000483.1:0-3136 GCA_041642135.1 Halobacteriales archaeon
GATGCCAGTCCGACACCAGATGCCAGTCCGACACCAGATGCCCGTAGTGGCGCGCGCTGGGCGCGCTCTCGTGCGCGCCCGAGCGTCGTGCGAGGGATGAGTATCGCAGGCCCGAGCGAAGCGAGGGCCGAGAAACGCAGTCGGTTGGGGAGGTGTGTGGCGCCTGGTGGACTGGAAGGGCGAGCGGTCTCGGCGGGCGAGACGAAGCAAGCACCGAAGACCGAGCGAAGCGAGGTCGAGGCGCGCAGCGAGTCGCAGTCGCCGAGAGCGCGAGGGCTTCCGTGATGTCCCCGTCGCGGGTCGAGTCGACGGACGTAACGTCGCTCCGGCTGCCTGAACCGGAAGAATCGGCACGAAAGCGAGGTACGGAATCGTGACCCGGGTCCTCGTCGTGGACAACTACGACTCGTTCGCGTACAACCTCGTCCAGTACGTCGGCGAGGCGGTCGGCGCGCCCGAGACCGGCGACGTCGTCGTTCGCCGGAACGACGCCATCGACGTCGCGGGCATCCGCGAGCTCGACCCGGACGGGATCGTCGTCTCGCCCGGTCCGGGCACCCCCGAGTCCGCCGGGGTTTCCATCCCGCTGTTCCGCGATCTGGACTACCCCACGCTGGGCGTCTGTCTCGGTCACCAGGCGCTCTGTGCGGCCAACGGCGCCCCCGTGGGCCACGCCCCGGAGGTCGTCCACGGCAAGCCCTCGACGGTCCGTCACGACGGACAGGGGGTCTTCGAGGGGCTCCCCGAGACGTTCGAGGCGGGCCGCTACCACTCGCTCTGCGTCGAGCGGGAGGACCTCCCCGACACGCTGGTCGAGACCGCCTACACCGACGACGAGCGGGGAGTCGTCATGGGCGTGCGCCACCGCGAGCGCCCGCACGAGGGCGTGCAGTTCCATCCCGAGAGCATCCTGACCCCCGTCGGCATGGGGATGATCGAGGCGTTCGTCCGGGGCTGTGGAGACGGCCGATAAGCGACCAATCGGGCCGGTCGGTCGCGGTCAGTGGATCGGGTGCCGGGAGGTCTCGGATCAGTCCTCGGCGTCGTCCTCTCCCGCGCGGCGTTCGGCCGCGAGCGTGACGTTCTCGAGTAGCGCCGCGAGCGTCACCGGCCCGACGCCGCCCGGAACGGGCGTGAACGCCGAGGCCACCTCGCGTACGCTCTCGAGGTCGACGTCGCCGACGACCTCGTACCCCCGGTCGGTGTCCGCCGGCCGTCGGTTCGCGCTCACGTCCACGACGACGACACCGGGCGAGAGCATCGACCCGTCGACGAGTCCGGGGACGCCGGCGGCGGTCACGACGACGTCGGCCCGTCGAGTGACGGCACCGAGGTCCGGCGTCCGGGAGTGACAGACGGTCACCGTCGCGTTTCCCGGAACCCGGTCCTGGAGGAGGCGGTTCGCGAGCGGCCGCCCGATGACCGCGGAGCGGCCGACGACCACGACGTCCCGGCCCTCGACTGGTACGTCGTAGGCGTCGAGCAGGCGGAGGACGGCGGCGGTCGTCGCGGGGACGAACCTCGGATGGCCGGCGACGAGCCGGCCGAGGTTCGCGGGGTGCAGGCAGTCCACGTCCTTCCGGGGGTCGACCTGCTCCCGAACGTCGGCGAGCCGGATTCCCTCGGGGAGCGGGACCTGCACGAACACGGCGTCGATCGCGTCGTCGGCCGAGAGTCGCTCGACCGCACGGTGGAGTCGCGTGGCCGGCTCCGAAGGGGCGATGCGGACGTCCCGCGTCGCGATGCCGACCGCCGCGCAGGTCTCGTGTTTCAGCTCCACGAACCGCCGGTCGGCCGGGTCGTCGCTCATCAGGACGGTCCCGAGCGTCGGCGCGCGCCCGCGTTCGGCGAGGCGGTCGACCCGCTCCTCGGCCGTCTCGCGGAGTTCCGCCGCCACCGGCTCGCCGAGCAGCCGTTTCGTCGACACGCCGGGCGTTCGGGGCGGTGTACTTGTAACTCCCGCGTCTCCGGACGTCCCGGGATCCCGGTCCACTGTCCACGGACCTTCCGGGACCTCGGCGACTCATACGGTCGTGCGTAACGATTCACCGGCGCTAACCGACCCCGTCCGGGTGATCGTCGGTAAAAGACTACGCACGACCGTATCAGAAGTCGAGGTCGACGACGCCCGAGTCGTAGAGCTCCATCAGCAGGTCCCGGGCGTGGCCGTCGGGCGAGACGCCCTCGTACGTCCGGATCACCTCACCGTCGTCGATCACGAACGTCGTCCGTTCGGCGCGGCCGGTGTGGTCGCGCTCGACGCCGAACGCCTCGCAGAGGTCGCCGTCGGGGTCGGCCAGCAGGTCGAACTCGATGCCCCGCTCGGCGGCGAACTCGCGGTGGGAGTCGACATCGTCGGTCGAGACCCCGTAGATGGTGACGCCGGCCGCCTCGTAGGTCTCGGCCTCCAGGCCGAACTGGTCGGCCTGCGTCTCACAGCCCGGCGTGCCGTCCTCGACGTAGAAGTAGACCACCGCCGTCCCCTCGAAGTCGGGGGTGACGGACTCGCCGTGCTGGTCGGTCGCGGTGACGTCCGGGGCCGGGTCGCCGGGTTCGAGCGGCATGGCTCCGACTCCGTCCGCGAGCGTAATGGGTCCAGCGGGTGCCGGGAGGACTCGATCGGGGCGGGGACTGGCCCGGTATTCGCCCGAGACCGCACGACGCCGTCGAAGCCGTTCGGAACCGACGCCTGCACGGTCCCCCGATCCGGTCGGTTCGACCGGGATCGACTCCCTCTTTACGGACCCGCCCCTACCTGTAACCGTGACAGCCTGCGAATCGACAGAGGGGGAGGAGGGAGCGTCGATCACCAGCTCAGCGTACCGCATCACGGTCGACGAGGGCCGAGACTCGTTCTTCGCGCTCTGCATCGAGGACCCCAGCCGGGAGGCGGCCTGGCTGATGTCCGACACCGTCCGATCGCTCGCCGAGAGCCGCTGATCGGCCGCCGAGCGACAGGCCCCCAGAACCACGCCTCCGGTCGAGGCTCCGTTCGAGAGCCGCTCTGTAGTCCCTTCACCCCCGCTCCGAGCCGGACGACCGGCTCCGCCGTCAGTTCGGGGAACCGCCCGCGTCCCTTTCTGGTGTCACGCCGTCGGTAACGTCGGAGGGGATGTCGGCGGTCGGTGCCGGTTCT
>JBEPXB010000484.1:0-3121 GCA_041642135.1 Halobacteriales archaeon
CGTTCGAGCCGGGGATTCCGGCGGGTCCATCGACGCGCCAGTGGGGCGAGCCGAGACGAAACTACCCCCGGACGGGTCCGTGCGGCGCTCTCGGTCGTGGGACACGGGAGAGCCATATCTCCGTGACATAGCCGGGAGGTGGCCCCCGACCGATCCGACCGGGCGGTGTCGACGACCGCCGGATTCAGGTGTCCGGGACGACGACTACGCCCGTGTCCCGTCGCCCCGTGGTCCTCGCCTCGCTCGTCGCGGCCTCGCTCCTCCTCGCCGGGTGTTCGTTCGCGCCGGGCGGGACGCCGACCGCCTCGCCCGAGCCGCCGCCGGACGTCGAGGTCTCGTTGACGAACGCCGCCAACGCGACGTACGACATGGAGGTGTTCCTGCTCCCGCGGGCCGCAGCCCGGGCCCGGGTGACGTTCGCGAACGGGTCGACCGGCGAGGTCGGGAACCTCTCGGCCGTCGACGGCGTCGGACTGTACGGCCCGGTCGTCGACGAGGGGCCGAACCCGACCGCCGTCGAGCCGGCCGACGTCGAGCCGCTGGACACGCGGATCTACCGGCGCGTCGGCCCCCGGTCGTCGGTCTCCTCGACGTTCGAGTCACCGCCGAGGGGCGCCGCGCTGTTCGTCGTCGTCACCGGTCGCGATGGGGTCTACCTGTGGGCGACCGCCACCTGCGGCGAGGACGCCTCCCTGAACGCGTTCTCGGTCGAACTGCGCGACGTGGGACCGGGGCTCTCCGTCGGGTGCGAGTCGTTCGACGTCGACACGCGGGGGACGGCCCGGACGGCGCCGGGCTGAGCCGCCGATCCTATCGCGAAGACTACAGGAATTCCTCGATGTGGTCGATGACCTCCTCGGGCGTGTCGCCCACGGGGACGCCGGCGTCGTTGAGCGCGTCGATCTTCGACTGGGCAGTTCCCGTCCCGGACCCGGAGACGATGGCGCCGGCGTGTCCCATCCGCTTTCCGGGCGGGGCGGTCCGCCCGGCGATGAACCCGGCGACGGGCGTGTCCATGTACTCGGCGATGTAGCGGGCGGCCTCCTCCTCGTCCTCGCCGCCGATCTCGCCGCACATGACGATTGCTTTCGTCTCGGTGTCGTTCTCGAACAGTTCGAGCACGTCAACGAAGTCCGAGCCGATGATCGGGTCGCCGCCGATGCCGACGGCGGTGGTCTGGCCGATCCCCCGCTGGGTCAGGTTGTCGACGACCTGGTAGGTGAGGGTCCCCGAGCGGGAGACGAGGCCGACGTCGCCGTCGGCGAAGATGTTCCCCGGGAGGATCCCCAGTTTGGCCTCGCCGGGCGTGATCAGACCGGGGCAGTTCGGCCCGATCAGGTGGGTGTCGGTCTCGCCGAGGCGCTTGTACACCCGGGCCACGTCCTGCTGGGGGATCCCCTCGGTGATGGTGACGACGAGGTCGAGCGGGGAGTCGAGCGCCTCGAACATCGCGTCGCCGGCGAACGCCGGCGGGACGAACACGACGCTGGCGTCGGCGTCCTCCTCGCGGACGGCCTCGCGGACGGTGTCGTAGACGGGGACGCCCGCGACCTCCTGGCCGCCCTTGCCGGGGACCGCCCCGGCGACGACGTTCGTCCCGTACTCGATCATCTGCCCGGTGTGGAACTTCCCCTCGCCGCCGGTGATGCCCTGCACCACGACGCGGGTGTCCTCGTCGACCAGAATACTCATGTTTTCACCTCCTGGGCCCGCTCGACGGCACGCTGGACGGCCGCCTCCAGTGTCTCCTCGACCTCCACGAGGTCGGTGTTCAGTATCTCCATGCCCTCCTCGGCGTTGGTCCCGGCGAGGCGGACGACGACGGGCTTGGGTATCTCCTCGAACTCGCCGAGGGCCTCGTTGATACCCTTGGCGACCTCGTCGCCCCGGGTGATGCCGCCGAAGATGTTGAAGACCACCGCCCGGACGTTCTCGTCGGAGAACACCATGTCCAGGGCGTTGACGACCCGCTCGGCCTTCGCGCCGCCGCCGATGTCGAGGAAGTTCGCCGGACGCCCACCGTAGTAGTCGACGAGGTCCAGAGTGGTCATCACGAGTCCGGCACCGTTGCCGATGATGCCGACGTTCCCGTCGAGACGGACGTAGTCGAAGCCGTACTCCTCGGCCTTGCGTTCGAGTTCGTCGCCGCCGACGGCTCCCTCCTCGGCCATCTCCTGGAGGTCCGGGTGGCGGAACAGCGCGTCGTCGTCGACGTTCATGACGGCGTCGGCCGCGATGACCTCCCGGTCGGTGGTGACCATCAGGGGGTTGATCTCGGCGTCCGTGCCGTCCTTCTCGTCCCAGAGGTCGTAGAGCGTGGTGAGGACGGAGGCGACCGAGTTGGCGACGTCGCGGTCGATGCCGGCGCCGAACACCGCTCGGCGGGCCTGGTAGGGGTGGAGGCCGAAGGCGGGGTCGACGTGCTCGCGGGCGATGGCCTCCGGGTCCTCCTCGGCCACCTCCTCGATGTTCACGCCGCCGCGCTCGGAGACCATCACCACCGGTTTGCCCTCGCCGCGGTCCATCGTCACGCCCACGTAGAGCTCGTCCTCGAAGTCGACGGCCTCCTCGATCAGGACGCGGTCGACGTACAGCCCCTTGAGGTCCATCCCGAGGATGCGGTCGGCGGCCTCGCGGAGCTCGTCCTCGTCGTCGACGAGTTCGATGCCCCCCGCTTTGCCGCGACCGCCGACCTGTACCTGCGCCTTCACGGCGCAGGGGTAGCCGACGGTCTCGGCGGCGGCGACGGCCTCCTCGACGGTCGCCGCGAGCCCCGACTTCGGCGTCGGAACCCCGGCGTCCGCGAAGACGCCCTTCGCCTGGTACTCGTGAAGTTTCATGACACGCGAATCCGGGTCTCCGGGAGGCATAAATCCCGCCGGTTCGACCGTCGGGCGGTCGGGTTCGCCGACCAGTCGATCGGCCAACGGACGGGTCACCGGCGGGCGGGTCGACTACCGGTCTTCCCGGCGTCTCCCGCTGGAGGCGGAAGGGAGCACGCCCCACCGGTCGGCGACGACGCCGTCGACGCCGAGTTCCTCGAGCCGCTCGGCCTCGCTCCGGGACCCGACCGGATAGGCGTTGACGCTCATTCCGGTCAGGTGGGCCTCGTTGATGAGCC
>JBEPXB010000485.1:0-3118 GCA_041642135.1 Halobacteriales archaeon
TGATCGTCTTCGTCGCCGCGCCGTTCCGGATCGTCGGGCTCGTCGGCGCCCGGTCGCTCCAGGGCGCGGGCGATACCCGGACGCCGATGCTCGTCAACGGCGGCGCCAACGCGATGAACGTCCTGCTGACGGTCGTTCTGGGGCTCGGTCTCGGCCCCGCCCCGCGGCTGGGCATCGTCGGCGTCGGCCTCGCGACCGCGGTCAGCCGCTTCGTCGAGGCGACGGTCATCACGGGCGCGATGGCCGGCCCGTGGACGCCCGTCTCGCTCACCCGGCCGCGGGACCTCCTCATCACCCGCCAGCTCGTCCGGGTGAGCGCGCCGACGTTCGCCGAGGGCATGAGCACCTCGCTGGCGAACTTCCCGTTCAACGCCCTGCTGCTCGTGTTCGGCACCGAGGCGACCGCCGCCTACCACATCGGCCGCCGGATCTACCAGCAGCTCACGGGGCCGATCTACCGGTCGCTCTCGACGGTGACGAGCATCCTGGTCGGCCAGCGACTGGGCGAGGCCGATCCCGACGAGGCTCGCTACACCGCAAAGGCGATCCTCGGGTTCGGCGTCGCGGTCCTCGGGCTCGCCGGCGTCCTCCTGTTCGTCGGCGCCCGCCCGCTCGTGAGCGTGTTCACCGACGACCCGACCACGGCCGACTTCGCCGTGCAGTTCACGCGGGTCTTCGGCGTCTCGATGCTCTTCTTCGGAGTGTTCTTCCCCCTCGCCGGCGCGCTGCGGGGCGCGGGCGACACCCGGACGCCGTTCTACGCCCGGCTGCTCGGGGCGTTCGTCTTCCTGCTCGGCCTCTCGTACCTCCTCGCGGTCCCCCTCGGCTACGGCCTGCTCGGCGTCTACGTCGGGACGGTCCTCTCCTACGCCTGCTGGGCCGCGGTCGCCGGCGCGGGGTTCGTCTGGGGCGACTGGGCGGGGACGGCCGCCTCGATGATGGCCGAGCGGGCGGAAGCCGAGGAGGCCGCCGAGTGAGCTGCCAGTCAGACGCTGGTTCCGCGGCGAGGATCCGTTGCTCCGGCGGTCGCGTCGTGGCCCGGACCCGTCGCTGGTGTCCGGACGGCGGACCGAACCGGCTCAGGCCGGCACGTCCCGGAACGCCGCCTCGACGACCCTGCTCAGTGTCGGGTGGGCGTGGATGGCGCCGGCCACGTCCCCGACGCACAGACCGGCCCGCATCGCCAGCACCGCCTCGTGGAGCAGCGTCGAGGCCTCGTAGCCGATGGCGTGGGCGCCGAGGATCCCCCCGTCCGGGGCCGCGAGCACCTTCAAGAACCCGTGGTCGAGTTTCTTCGCCCGACCCATCGCCGAATCGGCGTAGTCGGCCCGACCGACCACGTACTCCGTGCCGTCGTCCTCGAGTTCCCCCTCGGTCTTCCCGACACCGGCGATCTGTGGCTCGGTGAAGATCGTGTGTGGCATCGCCGAGAGGTCGAGCGCCCGTCGCTCATCGTCGACGACGTTCGCGACCGTGTGGCGGGTCTCGTAGTCCCCCGCGTGTTTGAACAGGGCGTTGCCCGCGATGTCACCCTGCGCCCAGACGTTCGCCGCGGTGGTCTCGAGGTATGCGTTCGTCTCGACGAACCCCCGGTCGTCGGTCTCGATGCCCGTCGCCTCGAGGTTCAGGGTGTCGCTGTTGGGCCGCCGTCCCAGCGCGACCAGCACCTCGTCCCCCTCGACGGTCAGTGCCTCGCCGGCTTCGGTCTCGGCGCGGACGGCGTACCCCTCGTCAGTCTCCTCGACGGCCGTCACGCGGTGGCCGGTGTGGACCTCGTGTCGGTCGGCGGCGATGTCGGTGAACGCCTCGGCGACGTCGCCGTCCTCGCGGTGGACGAGCGTGTCGTTCTTGTCGATGACGGTGACGTCGGTCCCCATAGCGTCGAAGAAGTAACCCAGTTCGACCGCGATGTACCCGCCCCCCGCGACGACGAGGCGCTCGGGCGCCTCCCGGAGGTAGAGGGCGTCCCGGCTCGTGAGGTAGTCGACGTCCTCGAGCCCGTCGATCGGCGGGACCGTCGGTCGACTCCCGGCGGCGACGACCACCTTCTCGGCGGTGACGGCCTCGCCGCCGAGTTCGACCGTCCGGTCGTCGAGGAACCGCGTGTGCTCCTCGAACAGCGCGAGGTGCTCCTTCTCGCGGTAGCGGGCCGCCATGTCCTCGGCGATGCCGCCCAGCAGGTCGTCCATCTCGTCCACGACGGCCGCGTGGTCGACGCCCTCGAGCGTGGCGTCGACGTGGAACCGGTCGGCCTCCCGGACGTCGTGAACCGCGCTCGCGGCCTGGACGAGCATCTTCGAGGGGTTGCAGCCACGATTCAGACAGGTCCCACCGAGCGGCCCGGGCTCGACCAGCGCCGTCTCCAGTCCCGCGTCGGCCGCCGCGTCGGCCACGTTGTTGCCCGTCCCGCCGCCGATGACGAGGACGTCGAAATCGAACTCGGCCATGCGTGAGGGCGACACGACCGTCGGTGAAGAACCCCTCGGGGTGTGTTCGTCGCCCACACGACCGCAGTCGGATCGTGCCGGATCGGTCGGCCGGGGACCCGACTCGCCCCGATCCGACTCGACCTGACTCGACCCGAACGGTCGACGGGCGACCGGGGACGGAACCGGAAACGGGGCCGGGCGGATCGCTGGACGCCGGTGACCTCGACCCGCTACCCTCGATCCCGGTTGCGCGGAGGTCCCACCCGTGGGCTCGAGCGATGCGCCCGCAGAGGCGCCGACCGAGCCCGTCCCGTCCGGATCCGTCGTGTATCCGGTCTCGAGAACGCGCTCGCGCCAGTCGAGCGGGATGCTCGGGTCGTCGTCCGGACGACCCCTTCCACGGCCTGCTCGACGAACGTCCCCGCCGTCCGTGCGAAGCCCGGCTCGTCGTCGATAGGGAAACCCACCCGGGAGGTCCGTCCCCCTCTCGATCGGCAAGATACTTGGTAGCATCCGGCACGTCTCCACGTATGGACCTCGGATTTACTCCGGCGACCGAACTCGCGGCCCGGATCCGCCGTGGTGACCTGTCCCCCGTGAACGTCGTCGAGTACTTCCTCGACCGAATCGAGCGACACGACGACGAGATCAACGCGTTCGTGACCGTCTGTGACGAACAGGCCCGAACC